>JAYEKR010000024.1:0-6417 GCA_034661115.1 Thermodesulfobacteriota bacterium
AATGTTGCTGTCATTATGGAGGGGTATAATGGCCACGCCAGGCCGCTCGACACCATGGTGCAAGTCAGAAATTATCAGCTCTACAATATTAACAATCTGAAACTTGCACGTTTTAAAAAAAATTTCCGGCCGTAGCTAAAACTGATACCATTGATGCCCGCAAGGCATTGGAACTCGCGTTTGATCTAGCCAAGATCCTCCGGTCATGAGGATCGACGGATAAACCCATAGTGAGATGTTTAGATAGAACATGTCATATACCTACCCGAATCTCTTCTGTATGTACTCGATAATATCGCAGATCCTGTGAATATCATCCTCTGAAAGCTCGCCATAAAGAGGCAGGCTCAAAACCATTGTTGTAATTTTTTCGGCCACCGTCAGATTCTCGGATGAAGCAGATGGAAGCAGGCGGTAACACTGAAGCTGAGAGCATAAGGGCCAAAAATATTTTCGGCTGAATACATTAAACTCCTTGAGTCTATCATAAAGCACATCCCGATCCGCCCCGAATGTATCTTTATCAACGGTGATCACAAAATTATAATAATTGTGTTTGACTCCCTGGATATCATCACGGAAGCCAATCCCGGGGATCTCTTTTAAACGTTCACGATAAACCTGCGTCAATCTCCTGCGCTTGTCGATTTCATCCTCGACAATATCAAGCATCAAAAGCCCTATTGCCGCCTGTAATTCATTCATCTTTCCGTTTATACCAGGCACAACAATGGATTCCTCCCCTATGAACCCAAAATTTTTTGCCAGTTCCAGTCTTTCTTTCAGGCGGCTGTCCTTATAGGTAAGTGCCCCGCCCTCAATGGTATGAAAAACCTTGGTTGCATGGAAGCTGAACATGGATACATCACCAAAATTGCCGATCTGTTTCCCGTTCATCTCCACCCCAAAACAATGTGCTGCATCATAGATGACATGGATTCCATACCGGTCAGCTATCTCCTGAATTGCCTCTGTATCACACGGATAACCGAATACATGCACAGGCAGTATGGCCGTTGTGTAGGGAGAAATGAGGGATTCAATTTGTTTTGGATCTATATTGAAGGTGTATGGATCGATATCACAGAATACCGGCTTCAAATTGTTCCAGTATAAAACATGCGTTGTTGCGGCAAAGGTAAAGGGTGTGGTTATCACCTCACCGGAAAGCCGCATGGACTGACATGCAAGCTGAAGGGCTATGGTCCCGTTACAAAAAAGAGTCGCATTATCTACACCCAGATATTGTCTTAGTCCAGATTCAAAATGCCTGTGCTGTTCTCCGATATTCGTCAGCCAGCGTGAATCCCATATCTCGTCAATCTTGCGATAAACAGCTTTGCGGTCAGGCAGCGCGGGTCTGGTAACATAAAGGGCATCTGCAAAGGCATCAGGCCTGGTCATATTATAACTCTACCTCCTTTTTTATATTAACTCTTCTGCCTCCAACTGACAAGATGAATCATCGGGGTTGTCAAAGCTCTTTAGAAATGTCTTATTGGATTTGAGGATTGACAACCAGGTATTCGATATCTGAGAATGCATCAAGCCAAAACGCAAGGAGATTAAAGATGTTTCCAGAACAACGCCCGCGAAGACTCAGACAAAACCCTGCCATAAGACGAATGATCAGGGAGACACGCATATCATGCGATGACCTGATCTATCCCCTGTTCATCAAGGAAGGACGATCGATAAAAGATCCCATCAAGACCATGCCCGGACAGCTCAGGTACTCGCCCGACATGCTCAAAGATGAGATAAAGCAGATCACGGATCTCAGCATACCCGCTGTACTGCTCTTTGGCATACCAAAGGAAAAAGACCACCTTGCCTCTGAGGCACATAAGAAAAACGGCGTGGTACAGGAGGCGGTGAAACGCATCAAGGATATCGCCCCGGATCTCCTCGTAATAACAGACGTGTGCATGTGCGAATACACGGATCATGGCCACTGTGGCATCCTGGACAATAACGGACATGTGATCAACGACGATACCCTGGAGATACTCTCCCTGATTGCACTCTCTCATGCAAAGGCAGGGGCAGATATTGTGGCGCCATCCGACATGATGGACGGACGTGTGGGCATCATAAGGGACAGCCTGGACGAGTCCGGGTTTGAGAATACCCCCATCATGAGCTACTCAATAAAATATGCGTCCTCTTTTTACGGCCCGTTTCGCGATGCAGCAGGGTCTGCACCCGCATTCGGCGACCGCAAGGCATACCAGATGGACCCTGCCAATGCCAGGGAGGCACTCCGTGAGGCAACCCTGGATATCGAGGAGGGTGCGGACATTTTGATGGTAAAACCGGCCATGCCCTGCCTGGACATTATCCGCATGACAGCGGACGAATTTGATGAACCCCTGTGCGCATACCAGGTCTCCGGTGAATACGCCATGATCAGGGCTGCAGGGGAAAAGGGCTGGCTCGATGAAGAAAAGGCAATGCAGGAAAGCATGCTTGCGATAAAAAGGGCGGGCGCAGACATGATCATCACATACTTTGCCAAAGACGCGGCCAGGCTCCTTTAATGAACGGACCATTTATCCTGGCATGGGAAATCACAAAGGCCTGTAATCTCAACTGCCTGCATTGCAGGGCATCGGCAGGGAAAAACAAACCGCCTGACGAACTCAGCACATCAGAAGGGTTCAATTTCCTTGAGGAGCTCAAACATGCGGGCACAAAGATGGTGATCCTCACTGGAGGAGAACCCCTCATAAGGGACGATATCTTTGAACTTGCAGAATACGGCACCTCCCTGGGCCTGAGAATGACCCTGGCCACAAACGGTTCTTTGGTAAATAAAGATATCGCCGCAAAGATCCGGGAGTCCGGCATACAGAGGGTCTCCGTGAGTCTGGACGGTACAACATCAGAGATTCACGACCGATTCAGGGGAATGCCCGGGGCCTTTAACGATGCACTCAGGGGCATCAGCTGCCTTGAAAAGGCCGATTGTCCCTTTCAAATCAATACAACCGTAGCCGCGATGAATGTCCACCAGATGGATGAATTCCCCGCCTTTGTAGAAAGCCTGGGTGCCATGGCCTGGCATGTCTTTTTCCTTGTACCCACAGGCAGGGGCCATGACCTGGAACCTGCACATATAGATCAGTACAGGGCAATGCTCTCTGGATTTTACCAGGTATATATGGACGCCAGGATAGAATGCAAGGCCACCTGCGCCCCTCAATTCTACCGTATCCTGGCCGAAAAAGGGCAAAAGGTGAAGACAAAGGGCTGCCTTGCAGGTACGGGCTTTGGTTTTGTCTCTTCCACAGGCGTGGTCCAGCCATGCGGATTCCTCCAGATCCCATGCGGAAACATAAGGCAGGAAAGCTTCGCCGATATATGGACAGGATCAAAGACACTTACAATGCTAAGAGATCCAAACAAACTCAAGGGCAAATGCAGGTCATGTACATACAGGGATGTGTGTGGCGGATGCCGTGCAAGGGCCTATGAGATAAAGGGTGACGAGTTAAAGACAGACCCCATTTGCTGGTACAAGGCAGAAAAAGATGAATGATCCGGCCATGGACAAGACAGACATAGCGATTCTCAATATCATCAACCAGGCCTTTCCAATAGAACCAAACCCATACAATGGCATTTGTTCACAACTGGGCATATCTGAAAACGAGGTCATGGAACGTATCAAAAAAATGCGCTCATCCGGGCTCATACGCCGCATCGGGGCAACCATCAACCCCAAGGCCCTTGGATGGTATTCGACCCTGTGCGCTGCGGATATTGCTCCCGAAGAGATAGATGCCTTTGCACTGGTGGTAAATAAATATGCTGAGGTGACACATAACTATGTGCGTTCAGGGCATCCAAACTGCTGGTTTACCCTGATAGGCCAGAGCAAAAAAAGATGTGAAGAGATTCTGGACAAAATCCGTACAAAAACAGGAAAAAACATCATTGACCTGCCTGCACACCGCGTATTCAAGATAAAAGTGGGCTTTAAACTATGAACAGGATATTTACCTGAAAAACAGGGGTGAATGATTCAGTGGCACCTGTGACTGATATGAAAAAAAGAGAACACCACTAATGTCATTCCCGCCTGCCTGTGCACCACACACAGACAGGCGAAAGCCGGGAATGCCCGGGGTTACATCAAAGGGCCCTGCCCTGCAGTCAAGGCCCTTTGACTATTCAGGGTTTTTCCTCCAGCCATCTATCAGATCCCGTCAACCCTTGCCGAAAAGCCTTGACAGTATGCCAGGCTGCCTCTTCGGACACTCCTCCATCTCCTCTTCATACCCAATGCAGGCAAAAAAGATTATCCGGTCAAAAAACAATACCACTCGGTTATTCAATTCCAGGGATTGATTAATCTCATAGGTGGAATCAAAAAACTGTTTTTCCAGGATATACATCCACAGATGCCTCTTTATGAGCATAAAGGTCATTATCAATTCATGAAGTGGGATCCCCTCCCTGTATCTCTTTTTGCCGAGGGCCACATAAAACCTTTTGATCGCACCCTTTGAATTTTCCCTTCCGAGCCAGTGGTCCAGGCGGCTGTAGACATCATATACCCTTTCATAGACCAGGTCCTCTGAGAGATCCCTGTAGCTCTTTGTTTCCTCCCGGCTGAGCAGGTCTTTCATGAGCCGCCTTGTCAACTCATCCGCATTGGCCTCAATCAATTTCACAAGTTTATTCGATACCATCATCACATCACCTCCCATAACGACTTATTTCCACCCATGTTTAACAGAACTGCCATTCCTATACAATAAATCAATTATATAGTATATCGGCTGCAATATGCAAGATATTGATTTTTTTTACCTCATCAGGTGATACCTGGACGATTAAAAACCTGGTATAGACATGGAAGGCATAAACCCACTTGACATCTTTATGTATTAAACTATTTTAGTTATCGTGTGAATTTATCAATCAAATGCTGGTGGTATAAAATGATGATATTACCCTGACAGGAATCGTATCTACTGGAGATACTATTGGATATTGGAGGAATCTTTGCAAATCTTTTTCTGCTTCTGCTTGCCGGGTTATCGGGCGGATGGCTGGCAAAAAAGATCGGACAGCCCGCAATCCTGGGTGAGCTGGCTGCGGGTGCCATACTCGGTCTTATCTATCACCAGGGCATCCCCTTCTGGGAGCATCATGAAGAAAACCTGCATGTCCTTGGCCATATAGGACTCTGCGCCCTGCTCTTTGCCGTTGGTCTTGAGATAAAAATCAAGGATATCATAAGCGTAGGCAAATCCGCTGCAGGCGTGGCCATTATCGGCGTTGTCGCCCCCCTTGGGCTTGGTTTCTGGATCGCCTCCCTTTTTGGTCTTTCTCCCCTTGTTTCCCTGTTTGTAGGGGCCACTCTGACCGCCACCAGCGTCGGCATCTCGGCAGAGGTCATGGACGAACTCGGTATCATCAAGACCACAGCCAGCCGCATTATCCTGTCTGCCGCCGTACTTGACGATGTCCTGGGACTTATCATACTCACCATTGTATCGGGTATTGCAGCCACTCAGAGCGTATCGACCATTGAGATGCTGAAACTCATCGGCATGATAACCATCTTTTTCGCCATCTGCCTCGTAGTTGTCCGTCCGCTGGCCCCCAAAATAATGAACTTTATACAGGAGACCTACGGGAACAAGGGTATAGCCATGGTCGGCTTCATGTTTCTCCTTGTCCTTGCCTTTGCGGCCGACTACATAGGCCTTGATTCCATTGTAGGGGCGTTTCTCGCCGGCCTTACCCTGTCAGAGACCAGGCAGCAGCACAAAATCGATCTTGCCTTCCGTCCGCTCGTCCATATATTTGCATCCCTTTTCTTTATCCTTATCGGCGCGCAGATGGACCTGACTCTTCTCAATCCCTTTGACCCGGCAAACCGGGCCATCCTGGGTCTGAGCCTTTCACTCACTGCCATTGCCCTCTTCGGAAAAATCATCTCCGGAATTGCACTTGCCGGAGACCGGACAAACAGCCTGATTGTAGGAGTAGGCATGATCCCCAGGGGAGAGGTGGGGCTTATATGCGGCAACATGGGCCTGTCCTACGGCGTTCTTTCCCATCAGGATTTCTCCGCCCTGCTCCTGGTGGTTATGATAACCACCTTTCTCGGCCCCATGCTGCTGCGTATGATTGTACCTGAAAGAATGAAGATGTTCCCGATGCTGCCCCCAGAAGAAAAGGAATAGAAAAAATGTAGCCGTTCACGGCTTGAAATTAGAAATTAGAAATTGGGGAGAAATGAAAAAGTTTTATCTATAGTAGCCGTTCACTTGAAGAAACCAAATCATGGTTGCGAAAACTCATCAGAAAAAAAATTTTATCTGAGTCAAGAGCAATAGAATACAAAGCAATAGTTGAAAAACTCGGGCCAAAATTGAATGCGTTCGTCAACAGTACAAA
>JAYEKR010000025.1:0-25838 GCA_034661115.1 Thermodesulfobacteriota bacterium
CAGAATCGGATAACAGCAAATCCTTTCGATTCAAGAAATTCAGTACGTTTTGCATCATATTTGGCAGTTTCAACATGTTGACCTCCATCGACCTCAACAATTAGCTTACGAGATAAACAGACAAAATCAACTATATAAGAACCTATTACATGCTGTCGACGAAACTTGCAGCCGGCAACCTCTCGATTCCTGAGATGTTGCCAGATTTTCTTCTCAGTTTCTGTCTGCTTTTTTCGTAAGTCTCTGGCTCGGTGTTTCATTACATTATTTCACCCTCACCCCAGCCCTCTCCCATCAAGGGAGAGGGAGGATTGTGTGACTTTCGAGTAACTTGGCGAATGTGTTATATGCAGCGTGCCCTCTCTATGGTGTACAGAAGCCCCGCGCTCTCCCATCCCCGACTGCATCGGGATCTTTGACAAGGGAGAGGGTGGATTTATTTTATCACCATCAGCGGAGTGAGTCGAGATTCGACATAAAGGTCGTGGTAAAGACTTCGTCATCCAGCTTCCGTGCTTTGATCTTTGCGAAGATCATGACGGACTTGTATCCCTTGTAGAGGGGGCTGTCAGTCTCGATTACCGATGGGCGCACAATTCCACCGCCGAAATCCTTGATATTTTTATAGTAGATGGTCTTCATGAGCATGGAGGTTTTGGTAAGACATTCGATCCTGACGGGGACTAGTTTTTCCTTATGGACCCACATTTTCAGCTTGTCATAGGCAACAGTCTTTGTCTTTGCCTTCAGGTGCAGGATGTATTCATCACCGATGTCCTCCATCTTTTCGACATTGTATTCAGATGAATAATCGAGCCGCAGTATATCGGAATTGTTGAATACGCCGCCGACCACAGACTGGAGACTGGTGATACGGATCGGCTTCCCCACATTCGGAATATAGAGCCACATATTTTCACCCAGCCGGAGAGTACTCCTCCCCTTTTCGCTTGCAGGTGAAATAAATATGGCGGCCACCTTATCTGTTCCCTTCTTTACTGTGAACAGTATAAATTCCTTTTTTTTGCCGTTCGGTTCGATATTGATCAGTTTTTTATATGCCTGGTATGAGTCGGGGTTCAGGTTTCTGTCAATCTTTTCCAGGAGTTTGTTGCTGTCTATTGCGTAAACAGGTGCTGCAAACATCATTGCTATAAGAAAGATTAAGATTCTTCGCATATTACTGCCTCCATTCTAAAGCCCTTTTTGCGGCATCACCTACACTTGCCTTAAATCCAAAATGAGTTATGCCGTTGTTTTTCAGTGTATTAATCATTTTCGAACCAAAGTTCACGGCAATTACAGTGGTAACACCCCTCCGGGCAAGAAACGTTGCCGCCGAAGGCCCGGCGCCACGACTTGCATCCTTGTATGGATTATCAATAAACTCGGTCAAATTTCCCTCGCTGTCAAATATAAGATAATAAGGACATTTAGCGGCCTCATTGCTTACAGATGCCTTTGCGGTTTTATCACTGGACGCAACCGCAATTTTTATTTTTTCCAGCTCGGCAGCATCGACCATAACTGTACAAAGAAACAAAATTGCAAGGCCTATAAAAAACAATCTTTTCATCCCACATTCCTCCTATACATGTCTTAGTGCATCGATAGGCTCCATCCGCGATGCCTTGAATGCGGGCTGGAGGCTTGCCGCTACGGATACGATAATGACGGTCACCGAAACCATGAGAACATCGGCTACACCGATGTGGGGCGCCAGCAGCAGCCCAGTCTGTCGGCCGAAGTTGAATGTGATATGGGAAATGTTCAATATGTATATTATTATGCAGCCCATCACATCCCCGATGAGCGCTCCGAAAATGCCGAGGGAAAGCCCCTCAAGAACAAACATGGAAAGAATCCTGCCCGGCATTGTTCCTATAGCTGAAATGGTTCCTATTTCACGCATTCGTTCATAAACCGCCATTATCATGACATTCATGATGCTGACAAGGACCATGGCGATAAGCATGATCTTGATAAACAAAGTCATAATGTCTATCATCCGCGCTATATTATAGAAAGGGGATAGTTTCTCCCATGTGTGTACCTCGAATATGGGTTTTCCCTCTTGATTCTTTTCATGGGAGAGTGCGTCGGTGAGTGATTCGTAAACGTCCTGCAGCATGCCGAAGTCCTTGAGTCTCAGCACTATCTCGCTTACTTCCATCTGATCCATTCTCAGAACTTCCATGGCGTCCTCGATGTGAATATAGCCGTCCCGTCCACCTGGCCCGGTGACGCTTTCCAGTATACCTCTGACTATAAATTGTTTCCCATTAACGGATCCATCCCTGTTGGTGGCAATCACCACGACCGTGTCACCCACCGTTACTTTCATTCCCCTGGCCAGAAGTTCCGGTATAAGAATGTCCCCTTTTTTCAGTGTCTTTTCACCCTTGATAATCCTTGCCGGCAGGAGAGGCACCGTCTTTAACTCCATTTTTGGGACTACACCATTCAGACGGATATTCGTTGTCTCCACAAAATTGCTGAACAGACCGCCGAATTTGATTCGCGTCGAATATGCCTCGATTTCGGGAATGTCCTTGATTGCCTTGTCGATTTTCTGCACGGCCTTCGGTGTCAGCGTTATGGTCAGAGGGAGATTGTCAATGGATGCGACATATCCCTTTTTGTGGATTTGCATGTGCCCGAGCATGGAGTCCGTAATCTGTCCGATGAGAAGGCTCTTAACTGACCCAGTGACGGCCATAAAGACCAGAACAAAAACAACGCCGACCATGATGAGCGATGCAGTCAAAAGGGTTCTTCTTCGGTATCTCATAAGGTTTCTGATGGCTATCTTTAAGAGATTATACATGGACATTTTCTCCCGTATTCTTCCTGTCGACGATCATTCCGTCCTCCAGGGTATAGATTATTTTTGCAGCGCCGACTATTCTCTGATCATGAGTGGAAAAGATAAAGGTGGTTCCGGACTTTCTCTGCATCTCTTTCATCAGTTCGATAATCATATAGGCAGTCTTGCTGTCGAGATTGGCCGTCGGTTCATCGGCAAGCACAAGCTCAGGTTCAGTAACCAGGGCCCTGGCAACGGCAACCCTCTGTTTCTGTCCCCCTGAAATCTGATCGGGATACTTGTCTTTGTGTTCCATCATTTCAACTGATTCCAGGAGACTCAAAACACGCAGTCTCCTTTCCTCCGATGGAACGTTCTGTACCATGATGAGAGGATATTCAACATTTTCATATACTGTGAGAACCGGAATAAGGTTAAAATCCTGGAAGATGAATCCCATGCGTTTACCCCGGAAGGCTGCCCTCTGCTTCCTGTCGAGGCTGACCACATCCGTGCCGGCCACGGTCAGTCTGCCGTTTGTAGGTGTGTCGAGACAGCCAATAAGGTTTAACAGGGTAGTCTTGCCACTTCCGGATGGTCCAACGAAAGAAAGAAAAGAAGCAGGTTCAATCTCAAAATTCAGGTCATTTAATGCCCTTAAACTGACCTCTCCTACCTGATAATCCTTATAGATATTCTGCGCCGTTATTAATCCCATACTACCCCCCTCCGGTCATCCCCGCCTTCGCCTGCCTGTGCGTCGCACGCAGACAGGCGGGGATGAGTGTGGTGGTGTTCCTGTTTTTTCATATAAATGTAGCCGATGCCAATTTTCATCTGCCACCAACACTGTCAATTTTACCTGCACCACCCTTTAGCCTGTAATAAAGCCGGATAGCTTGACTTATGCTAAGATCATATAATAATCTTGTTACAAGAAACAAGCACAGGAAAACCAGGGGACATCCACAAAAGGGACTGCTTTTAAAAAACGCTTGACAAGTGACCATGCAGTCATTTATTGACCATGCAGTCAGTGAGGTCAGGTATGCAGAAGATACAGGGAAACAATAATGAAAAATCCCACACCGGGGAGACACGGCAGGAGCAACGCCGGAGGCTCAGGGAGAAAGGTATAAGGAAATGCATCCTTGATGCCGCCATGGAGGTCATTGTTTCAAAGGGTTCTGATGGTTTTACCATGGATCGTCTGGCTGGAGATGCCGGTGTGGCCAAGGGAACCTTGTACCTGTATTTTGCCGGCAAGACAGAAGTGATCCAGGCCGCAGTGGATGCGGTTTTTGAACCTTTGTTTCGGGATATGGATTCTATCCTGGAGGAGGATACTGAGCCACAAGGAAAGTTGAAGAGGTTTTTTTGTTGTGGACTGCAGTTTTTTCAGGACAATATCCAGCTCTTCCGTATCCTCATGTATGACAGGGGCGCCTTGACAGACGATCGGCTGGAAGAGGGGTCGCATTACTGGATTTGCCAGGACAAGATCAGTCAGGTCCTTGACGAAGGTGTGGCCAAGGGGGTCTTCCATTCCATGAATATCCCGATTGTATCAAATATGATCATAGAGATCATAAGCGGCCAGATCTTTCTGAATCTCATCGGCCGGACAAATAACACCATTGACCAGCAGGTTGAGATGATTATGGACATAGTTATGCACGGAATTGCACCGGCAAAAGAAAGGATGGTATTGTGAGACTGAATACGGCAATAGGTATGAAACAGATAATCCCTATATGTGTGATCTGTTGCATGGTTTGCCTTGCGGGTTGCATGACCAGGACCGCGGTGAACAAGGATATAGATACAGTACGCAGGGATGCCTATGTGCACTGGCAGTCAACCAGGGACATGGGACCACAGAAAGACGATCTGGTAATACACGGGGAACTCAGCCGAGGACAGGCAGTGTCCATGGCATTGGACCATAGCCGGTCTCTTCAGGCAGCGATCGAGGAAAGGGCCCTGGCCAGGGGACGTATCCTGGAGTCCTATGAGGGCGTGTTGCCCCGGGTGTCGCTGGGCGGGGAATATACACGGCAGGATAAAGACCACAAGGTCTATGGCGGGCAGGATCAGCCTCTGGGGCAAAAGGACAATACCTTGATGTCCCTCAACTTCACGCAGCCGATTTATCATGGTGGCGCAGCATCTGCTGCGATAAGGGCTGCAAGATATTATGAGGTAATGGCAGATGAGCAGGTCAGGGCCAGAAGGCAGAATGTAATCTTTGATACCCTTCGGGCATATGAGGATGTGCTTTTGGCCCAGCGCCGGATGGATGTTGCCCGGTCATATGAAAAACAGGCCGATGCCCATTTGAAAGAGGTGAAAATACAGCGCCGGTTCGGGGCTGCCTCTGATTTTAATGTACTCAGGGCACAGGTGGATCTCACCACGGCCCATACCATGCTACTTAGTTATCTCAATGCCACGCACACCGCTGTTTCCAGCCTGTGCAGGACAATGGGCATATCCCAGGAGAGCAGACTGAGTCTTACGGATCATATTATATACGAGCCCGTTTGTCCTGTAGAGGAGCAGGTCATACAGGATGCCTTTTTACACCGACCTGACTTGGCAATTGCCCGCCTGGGCGAGAGGCTCACAAAAGAGTCTCTCAGCGTTGCATACAGCGAATACTGGCCGAGCCTGGATGCCGGTTGTTCATATATATATTCAAAGCCTGATCCCTATCTCCCGGTGAATAATGAATGGGCTGAGGCATGGAATGCAAAAGTGTATCTGAGCGTCCCATTGTTTAAAGGGATGGGTCGCCAGGGCCGTATCCAGCAGAAAAAGGCAGAGGTTAAAAAGAGCCACATCCAATATCTCGACACATGCGAGAACATTCTCTTTGAGGTGAAGGCCGCGTTTACAGATCTCAAGGACGCCGGCCAGGCGGTGGAGGCACAGCAGTCATCTCTGGAACAGGCCACGGAAAGCCTGCGTCTGGCCCGTGCCGGCTATCGGCATGGAACCCTGGATCAGATCTCTGTCCTGGATGCACAGACCGCCTTAAAGCAGATCCGGCTTGCCTGGTACAAGAGCCTGTATACCCATTATATTGCCAATATACGGCTTGAACTGGCAAAGGGAACATTGACTCCGGGTTATAAAGAGACACACAAGGCGGACTGATATGAAGATCACAGACTTTTCCATCAATAAACCGGTTACCACCCTTACTCTTACGGCTGCTGCCATTGTATTCGGCCTGTTCTCTTTTTTGAACATGGGGATAGACCTCTTTCCTGAGGTGGATTTCCCTGTCGTGACCGTGAGCACGGTTATGTCCGGGGCCAGCCCTGAGATCGTGGATTCGGACATAACCGATGTGATCGAGGAAGAGATCAATACCATCAGCGGAATAAAGAACATTATCTCTTCCAGCTATGAAAACCTCTCGCAGATCATTGTGGAGTTTGAGCTGGAAAAGGATGTTGACATCGCGGCCCAGGAGGTACGTGACAAGGTGAGCCTGGCGCATGGAAGCCTTCCGGAAGATGCCCAGGATTCCATGGTAGCCAAGTTTGATATCAGTTCTAATCCAATTATGTGGGTCTCGGTCTCAGGCAGTGTGGACTATGGCACGATCTCAAACTATGCTGACAAGGTGCTCAAGGAACAGCTTCAGTCGGTTTCCGGCGTGGGCCGGATCAAGATTGGAGGTATGCGGGAGAGGGAGATCCGCATCTGGCTTGACCCTCAGCTCCTAAAGGCAAGGGGACTTACCTCTTTGGATATTGTATCCGCCATCAAGTGCAAGCATATGGAGATGCCCGGAGGCCGGGTGGAAACCGCTGAAAGGGAGCGCAGCATCAAGGTACAGGGTGAATATTCTTCAGTCGCAGAGCTCAGAGATCTTGTGGTGGCGAACCGGCAGGGGGCAGTCATACGCCTGAAGGATATAGGCCGGGTGGACGACGGATTTGAAGACCTCAGGAGTATCGGGCATTATAACGGCAGGCCTTCGGTTGGCCTGGGTATACAAAAACAGTCAGGCACGAACACCACAGAGGTGGCTCATGCCATAAGGGCGCGCATTGATGAGCTTGCCGCGACCATCCCTGAAGATATAAACGTGGATATTGTCTATGACGGATCTGAGTTTATTGAGAATTCCATGCATGGTGTATTGTTCGACATCCTCCTTGGTATTATCCTGACCGCCCTTACCATGTTTATTTTTCTCAGGGAGTTTTCCACGACCTTTATCAGTATCATGGCCATCCCTGTATCCATCATAGGTGCCTTTATCGTGATGAATGCACTCGGGTTTACGATCAACAATATGACCATGCTTGCCATGACCCTGGCTGTGGGCATGGTGATTGATGACACCATTGTGGTGCTGGAGAATATTTTCAGGCACGTGGAGCAGGGTATGACGGCCATGGATGCGGCCAGTTCAGGGACATCCGAGGTCTCTCTGGCCGTGATCGCTGCTACTTCGTCCATTGCAGCGGTTTTTCTGCCTGTGGCCATGATGAAGGGCATGATGGGGAGGTTTTTCTATCAGTTCGGGCTTACCGTTGCCTTGACCATTATCATCTCGGTTATGGTCTCCCTTACCCTTACCCCGTTTCTGTCCTCGCGTCTCATCCGGCACAAGAAAAGACATAATAGGTTCTATGTAATCCTTGGAAACGGGCTTGATGCCGTGGACCGCGCCTATAAAATCGTTCTCGAATGGTCCCTGCGCCGACGCAAGACCGTTATCGTTATCGCAGGTGCCGCGTTTATCGGAGGTTTGTCCCTGATTCCTCTTCTCGAGACAGAGATGACCCCGGCATCCGACAAGGGCGTATTCAAGATCACCTTTGAAATGCCCACAGGTACGTCCATCATGAAGACCTCTGCTAGACTGCGCGAGATCGAATCTATAATCTTTGACATGCCCGAGGTGGATCAATCCTTTACCTCCGTAGGACTCGGCAGACAAAAGGAGGGAAACAAGGGCATGTTGCTCGTGATTATGACCCCGAAAAAAGACCGTGAAATGTCCCAGCAGGGTCTTATGATGCGGATGCGCAACAGGCTTGCAGGTTTTAATGACATGGTGAGTTCCGTGGAGGAAATGTCTAACCTGGGCGGTGGGCAGCGCAACACGGATATTCAGGTGGTGATCAAGGGTCCTGACCTGGAAGGTCTTGCATATGTGAGCGACAGGATCGTTGCCGATCTCAGGGGGCAGGGTTGTTTCAGCGATATCGATACGAATCTGCGTCTCACCAAACCGGACATAAAGGTGAAGATCAACCGGGATCTGGCTGATGACCTTGGCGTGGATGTACAGACCATCTCCTCTGAGGTCTATACCCTGTTCAGCGGTATGGATGTGGGAACCTTCAAGGATCAGGGCAATCGTTATGACATAAATATAAAGGCCCTGCCTGAATATCGTCTTGCCCCGGGTGATATCGGGAAGATATCGGTACGCAGCCGGGACGGCCGTATCATAGATGCATCAAACCTTGTATCCTTTATCCAGTCAACCGGACCCAATGTGATCAACCGCTATAAGGGCATGTTCTCGGTCACGCTCTATGCCAATGTAAGGGGTATATCTAAAGGAGAAGGGCTTGAGCGTACGTTGAAGACCATTAAAGATTATCTGCCCGTGGACGGCAAGTGGGACACGGATCTCGCAGGAAGCAGCCAGCACACGAAGGAGGCATTTGAAAGCCTCTTACAGGCAGTGATGCTTGCCATTGTGTTCATCTACATGATCCTGTGCATCCAGTTCGAGTCGTTTCTGCACCCCTTTACCATGATGCTTTCTTTGCCCCTGAGTATGGTAGGTGTGTTCGGGGCGATATTGGTTACCGGGCAAACGCTCAATATCATGTCGTTTATAGGGATCATCATGCTCATGGGCATTGTTACCAAAAACGGTATATTGCTTGTAAGTTTTGCCAACCAGCAGCGGGCTGCGGGGCAAGACAATGTGCAGGCCATGCTGAATGCCGGTGCTATTCGTTTGCGGCCCATTCTCATGACCGCTCTTACCGTGGTGGCCAGTCTTGTCCCGGTCTCTCTCGGGCTTACAGAGGGTGGTGAGGCCCGTGCACCTATGGGGGTAGCGGTTATCGGAGGCATGGTTTCCTCCACCCTGCTGACACTCATCGTGGTGCCTGTGGTCTATGTCATGCTCGACAACTTAAAAGAAGGTCTCAGGAAAAGGAGACTCAGTAAGAGAACAGACGCCCCGGGGCGGGAAATACAAGGAGAAGAATCATGACCTGTAATAATACATTAAAGACCGTTGTCATCCCTTTGATCATCCTCTTGCTCTGTGTGTCTGCAGGATGCAGGGATAAAGAGGTGACAGCATCGAAGACCGTTGCACAGAAGGTCGGCAAACCCGTTGTGGATATTTCAGAGGTCACACGTATGGATGTGCATCCGGAGATTCAGGCAACAGGTACCCTGGTGCCGCACAGACATGCAAAGATATCCGCCCTTGCAGGGGGCAGGCTTGAGAAACTCCAGGTGGGGATCGGTCAGCATGTAGACAAGGGGGAGGTCCTTTTTCAGGTGAGGACTGTGGATTACAGAATCGGTCTGTCCCAGGCCCAGGCCCGTTTGGCCCAGGCCCAGGCCCGTTTAAAGGAGGCGAAGCGTGAAAAACGCAGGGCCTCAAATCTTTTTCGTGAAGGTTCCGCAACTCAACAGATGCGTGATAAGGCAGACAGCGCCTTTGAATATGCCAGGGCCTCTGTGGAACAGGCAGTGGCAGCCAGGGACAGGGCCAGGCAGGCCCTTGAGGACTGCACCATTTTTGCCCCATATTCAGGTGTGATTACAGAGCGCTGGATGGAAGAGGGCGAAAATGTCTCCCCTGGTGTCCCGGTGATCGAGATTATGGATCTTAAGGTGCTTGATGCGGAAATACATATTCCCGAAGTATCGGTATGTTGTGTGGATAAAGAGATGCGGGTGACAATCAGGACCACACAGGGAGATCCGATTGACGGCCGGGTTGTTGCGGTCAATCCCAGTATCGATCCGAGCACACGCACCTTTCTTGTAAAGGTCCGCGTGGACAACCATGATCTCGGACTCGATCCCGGTCTCTTTGTTATTGCAACCTTTGAACTGTCCGTTGTCCGCGGGGTGATTGCTGTTCCGGCAGCGGCCCTTGTCCGTGACCAGGGCCGCTCGTATGTATGGGTGATAAAGGACAGACATGCCAGCCTGCAGGTTGTAGAAGAAAACGGCACCTATAAAGGCCTGGTCTGGATCGTCTCAGGCGTGGAGCCGGGCATGTCCGTGGTCACAGTCGGTGCAGGTGCCCTGGCTGAGGGTGTTGAGGTGGAATATGAACAGGACAAAGGCACCCAATAAACCCGCAAATCTGAAGCAAAGGGTTCTTTATTTTTAAGTGGAGAGGTTCATTGGCTGCTTTGCGAGTTTCATCGTCTAAGATTGAACCGTGAACCCGATTAATTCGACATGCACGCAAGAAAGCTGGGGGCATTCAGATGGCTCCATACCTGTACAATTTTTTTAAACAAAGTGTTTCACTTTCATTGACATGTTCCGGCCAGGGTGTTTTCTATAAATAAAAAAGGAATGAAAGCAGATACAAGAGAAATAAATAAAAGTGATGTGTTGCCGGAAAAGAGCATCGTTATCTCTGTTATGATGACATCTTTTCTTACGACGTTTATCGGCAGTTCAACGAATCTGGCATTACCTTTAATCGGGGAAGAGTTCGCGGGGAGCGCACTTGCCCTGAGCTGGATTGTAACCGGTTATATCCTGGCATCAGCCGTATTTCTGCTGCCCATGGGAAGAATTGCCGATATTGTGGGGAGAAAGAAGATCTTTCTTCTGGGAACAGCAGGCTTTACACTTTTCACGTTTCTATGCGCGGTTTCGTGGTCGAATGCTTCACTCATCTTTTTCCGGATAGTGCAGGGACTAACAGCTTCAATGATATACGCGACTGGGATGGCAATAATCTCTTCTGCTTATCCGGCCAATCAGAGGGGAAAGGCAATGGGTTTGGCCGTAACGGCAACATATACCGGTCTTTCACTCGGGCCTGTTTTCGGAGGCTTTATATGCCAGCATCTGGGATGGAGAAGTATCTTTTACTTTACCGCTTTCGTCGGTCTGGCTTCTGTTGTGTTTATTATGACCCGAGTGCGGGATAAATGGGTCGGTGGGCAGAGAGAAAAATTCGATCTTGCCGGAGGTATGCTCTATATGTTCGGCATTGCAGCACTCTTGTACGGTATGTCATCAATCTACAGTACGCCATGGGCAAAATACATTCTGATAGCCGGTGTGATTCTCATGACGGGTTTTATCTTTCTTGAATCAAGGATACCCTTTCCTCTCATAAGCCTGCGGCTGTTCTCTCATAACACTGTCTTTGCCTTTTCCAACCTGGCTGCCATGATCAACTACAGCGCAACGTTTGCTATCGGTTTTCTTCTTTCTCTCTATCTCCAGATAATCCGGGGGTACAGTCCCCAGACAGCCGGTGTTGTCCTTCTCGCACAACCTGTCATCATGGCTCTGTTTTCGTCATTCGCCGGTTCGCTTTCAGATAGAATTGAGCCTCGCCTTGTTGCTTCATGCGGAATGGGGCTTAACGCGCTGGGCCTTTTCCTTTTTGCGCTTCTCGGCCTTGCGACACCTGCCTGGATGGTCGCACTGAACCTTGCAATCATCGGTCTCGGTTTTGCCCTGTTTTCCTCACCAAATACTAATGCGATAATGGGGTCGGTAAGTGAACAATTCTATGGTGTTGCCGCATCAACGGTTTCAACTATGCGTATGATAGGGATGGCTATGAGCATGGCTGTTGTGACATTGCTGATTGCTCTGTTTGTCGGTGATGAGAGTCTCAGTCAAACGGACCCTGTTCTTTTCTTAACCAGCTTAAGGATCGCCTTTACTGTGTTCGGTATCCTCTGCGCCGGCGGTATCGTTGCCTCTCTCGCCAGGGGAAACGTGCGGTCTTCATAAAAACGTAGAAAACCAGGGGACATCCTATCCACGGTGGCCACGCTGTCAAGATGGGGTTCATTTGACGTTTACCAATAAAAGGTCAATCGGAGATCACTGTGTCAGCAGGGAAAGTCGGGTTTTGATTTTTTTACAAAGGCCAGAAACAGTTTATGATGTTTCATCAGGTGGAGTTGTTTTTTGTATATTAAATGAAAATTTCTCTCAATAGTACAATCTTCGACAGTTTTTTCACAAACAAGACCATGTTCCAGTTCTCGCTTCACCGCATGAATAGAAAGGATTGATATTCCAAGGCCGGCTATGACTGCCTCTTTTATTGCTTCCGAACTTCCCATCTCACACACAACATTGAACAGAGACAGGGTTTTGTCCGTGTTTTTTCGCAGATATTCTTCCAGGCTTGACCGGGTGGCAGAACCCTTTTCCCTGACAATAAAAGGTTCACGGGAAACCTCATCTATTGTCACAACCTCCTTATTGCTCCACCTGTGCCCCTTTGGTATAATCAGGACAAGCCTGTCATTCCATACGGGTTCAATATTTAATTTATTACTGGATACATGCCCGCCTACAAAACCGATCTCCGCCTGATTATCGAGGATCATATTCAGTGTTGCATCGCTGTCATTCATCTGAACATAGCAGTGGATATCGGCATAATCTTTATTGAACGCCATCAAAACATGGGGGAGGATGTAGGTAGAGGGTATGGTGCTGGCACTGATAAATACACTGCCCGACTCGTTTTCCCTGACTCTTTCAATCTTTTCCTTTGCCTCGTCCATAAGTTTAAATATGCGCCTTGCGTAACCGTGGATGATTTCGCCCTCAGGTGTTAAAGATATCCCTGTGTTTTTTCTGTTGACCAAAATTGCATCTACCGACTTTTCCAGGTTTTTAATATGCTTGGTCAGGGATGGCTGCGTCAGGTACATTTTTTGGGCCGCACGGCCGAAACTCCGTTCCTCAACCAGCCTGATCAGGGACTCCATCTGCTGTATGGTTATATTTTGAAGGTTATTGTGAGACATAGACAAAAAATATCATAAGATATGTTCATAATCAATGGCGCATTATAACTATTATGAATTTGACATGTTCATTTTTATTTTGTAGCTACCTGGGTTAAAGTTTCAAGTTTAAGGGCCAGGGTCAAGGCTATGGAACGATAAAAATTAAACAGTTATGCGTCCCCACGCAGGAACGGAAAGGACAACAATATGGATGACAAAGCCAAAATTCGGCTTACTGAAACAGTGCGCGGTGCCGGGTGAGCTTGTAAGATAGGTCCGGGTGACCTGAATCAAGCGCTCTGCGGGCTTCCGCTGATGTCTGATCCCAATTTGCTTGTTGGCATTGAAAATGCCGATGATGCCGGGGTCTATAAAATGAGGGATGATCTCGCCATTATACAGACCCTCGACTTCTTTACGCCCATTGTCGATGACCCCTATACCTTTGGTCAGATAAGCGTGGCAAATTCCCTGTCTGATGTCTATGCCATGGGTGGCAAGCCCCTCACTGCGATGAATATTATCTGCTTTCCCATCAATAAAATGGAAATATCAATACTCAGAGAAGTCCTTCTCGGGGGTTTGGACAAGATGCGTGAAGCCGGGGTTCTCCTTGTGGGCGGCCACAGCGTTGAAGACGATGAATTAAAATATGGCATTTCTGTCACCGGTTCCATTCATCCCGATAAGGTACTTCCTAACAGGGGCGTCCGGGCGGGCGATGCCTTGATTCTCACCAAATCCCTTGGAACAGGTATTATCAATACTGCGCTGAAAGGAAACATGGCAAGCGATGACTTGGTGGCTAAATCCATACAATGCATGGCAGAGTTGAATAAAAGGGCAGCTGATCTGATGACTGAATTTCCCAATATACATGCCTGCACGGATGTAACCGGCTTCGGTCTTCTCGGCCACGCTGCGGAAATGATCGAGGGAAGCGATATCGGCATGGTCATACAATCTTCTTCTGTACCAGTTTTTTCTGAGGTCCGGGAATTTGTTGAACTGGGTATTATGCCGGCAGGATTATACCGGAACAGAAAATTTCGGATGAATATGATTGAAACCGGGCCCGGCTGTCCGGAATGGATCGTGGACGTTTTTTTTGATCCCCAGACGTCAGGGGGCCTGCTCATCGCACTGCCCACAAAAGAGGCAGAGGCTTTGGTAAAAAGAATGAATGATGAAGGAATAAAAGACGCCGCCGTCATTGGTGAAGTCGTATCAGAACCAAAGGGAAAAATCCTTGTACTTTGATATTTATCTTTTCTTTTATGAATAAGTAGCCGTGAACGGCTTGAAATTGGAAATTAGAAATTGGGGAGAAATGAAACGAGTTTACGAGCTGGATGTGTAGCCGTTCACGGCTTGAAAATTGAATGCGTTCGTCAACAGTACAAAAGCATAAAGGCCAAGCTTCCAATTTCCAATTTCAACGTTCCGTGAACGGTTACCAATATCCAATAATTCTTCATATAGATAAATAGTATTGCCCAACCATGCTATATTCATATTATGAATTTGACTCATAGGAAAAGTTGATTTAGATACCCTGTGATTGATAATCTTAAAAGGAGGATCTGATCCATGAGGTTGAAAAATCTTTTTGCTACACGGTGGGGAATTATTGGCGTGGGACTGTTTATCGGTGTCTTTGCATCCCTTTTACAGAAGTGGGGTAATCCCGGAAACATGGGGATCTGCGTGGCCTGTTTTGAAAGGGATGTCGCTGGCGCCCTCGGGCTTCATCGTGCAAGTGTGGTGCAGTATATACGACCGGAAATCATCGGTTTCGTCACAGGGGCATTTATCGCAGCATACCTCTTTAAGGAATATCGTCCCCGTTGCGGTTCCGCTCCCATTGTTCGTTTTGTCCTCGGTGTCTTCGCCATGATTGGCGCGCTTGTTTTCCTGGGATGTCCCTGGCGGGCAGCACTGCGTCTGGCGGGTGGCGACGGAAATGCCATTCTCGGTCTCCTGGGACTGATATTCGGCATCTGGATCGGGACACTTTTTTTAAAAAAGGGTTACAATCTGGGACGTACCCAGGCTACCCATGCCGCGGCAGGATGGATGCTGCCCATTATAATGATTGGTCTTCTGGCCCTTCTTATTGCCTTCCCACAGATTGAAGGTCAGAACAGGAGCAAGGTTCTCTTTTACAGTTTAAAGGGTCCAGGTTCCATGCATGCGCCCATTCTCATTTCTCTTGGAGTTGGCCTTGCCATAGGGTTTCTCGCACAGCGAAGCCGGTTTTGCACTATGGGCGCCTGGCGGGACTTCATGCTCTTTCGTCAAACTCATCTCCTTTCGGGTTTCATTGCCCTGGTGTTTGCTGCATTTGTCACCAACCTTATTGTCGGACAGTTTCACCCCGGGATTGAGGGTCAGCCTGTCGCCCATACCATGCAGGTCTGGAACTTCGCGGGCATGGTCCTGGCCGGTCTTGCCTTTGCCCTTGCCGGTGGGTGTCCCGGACGTCAGCTTTTTCTGTCCGGCGAGGGTGACGGGGATGCTGCAGTTTTCGTAATGGGAATGATTGTCGGGGCGGGCTTTGCCCACAATTTTGGTCTGGCCAGTTCACCTAAAGGGGTTGGCCCTTACGGCATCGAGGCAGTGATTATCGGCCTGATAGTCTGTATTTTCATTGGATTTACCATGAGAAAAAGGAGTGGAATATGAGTACAAAAGTTGATGCACGAGGACTCTCCTGCCCTCAGCCGGTTTTGATGACCATCGATGAGATAAAGGCGGGAAAAACAAGCGAGATCGAGATTATCGTGGATACGGAGACATCAAAGGAAAATGTCTCCCGTGCTGCCACAAGTCAGGGCTGGAAAGTAATAGATGTCAGTCAAGAAGGTAATGAGTACAAGATCATCATAAGAAAGGATTAGTTGTGTCTTTTTTAGGTTTTTTCAAGGGCAAACAAAAGCCGGGCACACCGGGCGATAATGGAAGTGCTGACCGCGGGATTATGGTATTTGAGAATACCAGCGAGGTTATCCAGGCGGAAAATGTCCTGAAAAGAGACGAATGGGAGATTCGGGTCATGGGACCGCCGCCTGAGATTCAAAGCGGCTGTGATCTGGTAATAGAGTTTCCCCTCATCGAAGAGCTGAACATGCTCAGGACACTGGAGAGGCAGGGAATTCCACCCCTGGAGATGGTTCCCGTAACAAGCCCCCTCCTTCAACCGGTGGATCTTTTTCAAATCAAGGATTTTGGTGAATACATCATGGTCCGGGCGGCTAATATGAAACTGACCGTTGAAAAAGCAACAGGGGTCATTGTAAACGTTTCCGGCGGTGGTTGCCCGGATGTTCCATATCTGGCTTATGAGATGGTGGGTAAAACGCTTATTGATGCACCCAGTCCACGTGAGATAGGCCATACTCTCTGTGGATACGCCCTGCAGCTGGCCTTTGAGGAGGTACAACGCCAGTGCTAGCCATAGCAGGGACAGTACCTTCTGAAGGATTCCCACTATTAGACGGGGAAATCACCCTTGCCGATGACCACATTCGCATTTGTGATGAACGCATATCCGTAAACCGTGGCACGCCTGCCCTGATGGCAGCAGCGATCAAAACCGCGGACGTCTTAGGTCAACCGGCACCCTTTGGATATCTGGTCGGAGATATCGGTCAGGGAAAGGGGAGCCGGCGCCTTTATAAATATTTAACCGGGCATTTACCTCAATCGAACTTTCAAACCCTTACATTTCATTATCTGCAGCCCATTGTTCACTGGCATAAACGTCTGCAGCAGGTCATATATGAAATTAAAGAGAGGCCTGTCTTGATAGCGGATGCAGGATTTATGTATGTGGCAAAGATGAGCGGACAGGCCCCAATGTACGATCTCTTTACCCCCGACATCGGGGAACTGGCCTTTCTTGCGGATGAAAAGGCTCCCCATCCTTTCTATACACGCGGATTTATACAGCATGATGAAAACCGCGTACCCGACCTGATTGCACACGCATACGATCACAACAATGCCGCACGGTTTCTTTTGGTCAAAGGAAAACAGGATTACCTGGCCAGCCGGGAGGGCATACTGGAAACAATAGACAGCCCGATGGAGGAGGCCCTTGAAGCCATGGGTGGCACTGGTGATACCCTGACTGGTATTGTTTCGGCCCTGATTGATTCGGGAATGGCGCACAGCGAAGCGGCAGTAGTGGCAATGAAGGCAAACCGATTAGCCGGCCATTATGCGAAACCCACACCGGCAACTCAAATTATGGAAGTTATCCACCGCATCCCGAAAGCCTTATTGGAAGTTCTTGAAAAAAGAGGTTGAAATATGTCGAAAGATGCTTACAACCCAATATACCCCCCTGGGGCAGGTGCTCCAGGTACCCATAGAATATGATCTCAGCGGTTTGACTGTGCAGGTTATAAACAATGCTTTTATGAACAGGGCCCGATATCTGGGACTCAGGGTTCAGGTCTGGACCGTAAACGACCCTGAGGAGATGCGCTGGCTCATAGAAGAAAAAAAGGTTGACGGGATTATGTCGGATAACCCGGAGACACTGGAAGGCGTTATTGATGAGTAAACACCTGCTACTGCAGCAGGGACCGCGGTGTCCAGGCAGCCGGGACTAACCGGCGGTGGTACGGGGTCAGGCGGTTGTGATGGAGGATAAGAATGGAGAGACTCTATTTGTCTCAGCTGTCCAGATTCCATGGATGTCCCCTATTTACAGTAGCGTTCCAGGACCCGCTGGGTGTCATGATAACCGAGCAGTGCCGTATCACGGAATCCCCTGATATTGGTCTTGATCGTGCCTAGGGGTATGTCTTTGGATGGCGTGATGGTAATGGGCCTGACCTTTGCGTATTTGCCGAGGTCGATTGCCTCCAACTCAACGAGTGCCCGTGGCGAGGCAGCGGCGATCCATATCTCGTCGAATTCCTCCGGGTTAATGCAATCAATCGGAATCCTCCCCGTGAGTCCACCGTCCAGATAGTGTTTATCCCTTATTTTATAGGTGGATAACACACCATTTATAAAGGGCATGTAGCAGCTGGCCCGCACGGCATCAAAGAGATCTTTGCTGGCAAATGCCCCCTTAAAGGGCAGATAGGCGCGTTTCGACCATCCTTTGCCCCCTTTCCAGGGTGCGACCACCTCGGTCAGGGCCACGTGCAGTCTCGTATCGGATTTTTTGAGGGCATTAAGATCCAGAAACGGCAAAGTGACATGGTATATCAGCCAGTCAAGGTTTTTGCGAGATGCATTGTTAAACAGGGGGTGATGGGAAATCTGGAAGGGACCCAGCGCCTCCCAGGCATCCATGGCCTCGTGGGCCTGACCCGCGGCATGCCATGCCGCGGCCGTAGAGCCCACACTGACGCCGCTGAACTCGGCAAATGCTATGCCGGCCTCATCCAGGGCATGCATAACACCGGCATAGTAAACGCCGCGCATGGCACCGGATGAATAGCACATAAAGCGTTTTTTATTGCTCATTCCTTGATTTTATCGGTGATCAGGGGTTTTGTCAAAGGGATTCCTCGCCTGAACCAGATGGGATACCCATGAGATATGTCTGTTATTGCGAGTCTGCTTTTTTTGTTTTTCGTCCAGGAACGCAGCTCATGGCAGCTTATATGCAGGGTCATAGTCCAGCGCATTGTTGGTATTTTACCCCGGATTCTGGGATGTGAACCGGCGTATTTCATCCATAAAAACAGTGCCATATTTTTCCAGCTTATGTTTTCCCACGCCGTGTATTTCATGGAATGCCTCGGCGCTGGCGGGAAGAGAGGTAGCCATCTGGGCAAGGGATGTATCGCTGAAGATGACAAAGGGCGGCACCCCTGCCGAATCAGCCAGCTGTTTACGCAGGGTGCACAGTCTTTCAAAGAGTTCAGGCGGATAATCCATCTCACCTTTTGTCTGAACTGCAGCCCTGGATGCCGGGGTGGTCTTTATGCGCGGCTTTGACATGGACAGTCTTTCTTCGCCGCTCAGTAGTCTTCTGGCAGCAGGCCTCAGTTTGAGTATTGAATAATTACCCACGTCCTGTTCAAGAAATCCCAGGTGTATCAGGTGATGCAAAAGCCTGCCCCAGTATTCACGGTCCATGTCTGCGCCGATTCCGTAGGTGGAAAGCCTGTCATGGCCCAATTGAAGCAATCTTTCCTTTTGGGAGCCTTTGAGCACATCGATTATATATCCTATTCCAAAACGTTGCCCGACCCGGTATACACAGGATAATGCCTTTTGGGCGTCTATGGTTACATCGACAAGTTCAGGTGGATTTTCACATATATCACAATTGCCGCAGTCTTCCTTTGTCTGTTCGCCGAAATAGCCCAGGAGGATACGCCGCCTGCAGCTGGATGCCTCGGCAAATGCCACCATGGCATTGAGCTTGTGTATCTCGATACGCCTTTGTTCAGGGTTTTGTGTTTTTTCGATCAGGCCCCTGGCTATGGCGACATCGCCATAGCCAAAGAGAAGAAGGGCCTCGGCCGGAAGGCCGTCGCGGCCGGCACGTCCGGTTTCCTGGTAGTAGCTCTCTATGTTTTTCGGGATATCGTAATGTACCACATACCGGATATTGGATTTGTCTATCCCCATGCCAAAGGCCACTGTAGCTACGATTATGCGTATGTCGTCGTGGAGGAAGGCGTCCTGTACCTTTTTGCGTATTTTGGCAGGCAGCCCGGCGTGATAGGCCGCGGCCTTTTCCCCTGCTGCGACAAGTTTCTGTGCCACGGTATCCACCCGTTTGCGGCTCAGGCAATAAACAATACCTGCCTCCTTTGGCCGGGACTTCAAAAAGGTATTGAGCTGCGCAAAGGGGTTTTGTTTTTCCATCACCGAATAGTGGATATTGGGCCTGTCAAATCCCGAGACATAGCATTTTGAGGACTGCATGCCGAGACCTTCCAGGATGTCCTGGCGGGTATGCTGCTCTGCCGTTGCAGTCAGGGCAATCATCGGGATCCCGGGGAACAGGTGTTTCAACTGGCCCAGTTTTCTGTATTCCGGCCGGAAATCATGTCCCCAGTGCGAGATGCAATGCGCTTCATCGATCGCGAACAGGGAGATGGGGATATTGCTGAGCCTCTCGATAAAGCCCTGGCTCATTAACCGTTCAGGGGCGACATACAGGATGTCCAGTTTCAGGCTGTGCAGCATGGCCAGCACTTTCCGGGCTTCAGCACCCCGAAGAGATGAATTGTAGACTTCAGTCTTTACGCCGCATGCCTTGAGGGCATCGACCTGGTCCTTCATCAGGGAGATCAGCGGCGAGACCACAATACCCACCCCGGGTCGGTGAATGGCCGGAATCTGGTAGCAGAGCGATTTTCCACCACCTGTAGGCATCAGGACAAAGGCATCCTCACCACGAATGAGTCCTTCGATGATCTCTCTTTGATGAGGTCTGTAGGCATCATACCCGAAGACGGTTTTAAGACTCGCAAGAGGGCTTTCATTCATAATTAAGACGTCCATCATCCGTTTGATATCTTGCTGGAATATACGAATTCCAATTGTAATACCACAAACTGTATATAGAGTAAAATGTGCATGACCTCTGATATGAACGACAGTGATTTACCCTGATATCTTTGTTTTTAATAAATCTGTTGCTTGTGCCGATACCTTATAATTAAATACTGTATAAGGTAAAGGGGGCGTGCATGGAGTCAGGGAAGGGCAAACGCATGGGAGAGGTCCTGGTTGAACTGGGGCTTATTGATGAAAACGGTCTGGGAAATGCCTTGGATTTTGCAAAGGACAAGAACCTGAAGCTGGGAGAGGCATTGATCCACCTTGCCTATCTCAAAGAGGATCAGGTGCTCGGGATACTGGGTGATTTTATCAATGTGTCTGTCCTGGATATGGGGGATATCACCATACCAAAGGGAGTACAGGTTTCCATGTCGCCTGAACGTATGAGGGAGCTTGTGGTGATTCCCATTGAGATCAAGACAGGGTTTGCAAGGGTGGCCTTTGCCGATCCCCTGAATTACAGGGCCGTGGAAAATGTCAAGTTTCTCATTAACATGGATGTCTCGCCTGTGCTTGCATCCAGCGTGCAGATCCTGGATATACTTGACCGTCTTGACAAGGACGGCTATGGGCACAAGGATCTGGCCCTTTGTGATGTAAAGCGGAGCACCTCTGCCATTACCGCGAATGAGATGACCACGGATGCGATCCTTGCCGTCCTTGACCAGTCCGGGTGTACGGACCTTCATGTGACCGCCGGGGTTTCCCCTGCAATCCGCATGAACGGCAGGTTCAAACGAAGCTCCATGCCAGTGGTTACGTCCGCTATCATGGATAATCTTGTTCGTGAGCTTCTTGATGATGCATGTCTGGAAGAACTGGACAGGAATAAGGATGTGGAATTCAGCGTTCACCGGCCTGGAATGGGCCGGTATCGTATAGAGATGTATTATAACAATGATGCCCGCATAACCCTATCTGCAAGGAAATTCCTTGAAGATATCCCGGATCTTTCAACCATGGGTATTGCCTCGGCAATAGGTCCTCTTCTGGAAAAAAGAGGCATGATCGTTGTAAGCGCCACAGGGGGGCATGGCAGGGATGCCACCATAGCGGCCATGGTAAACCATCTGAACACAACAAAGACCATGAATATTATCACCTTTGAAGACCCGATGGTCTATATCCATCACCATAAACTCTCCAATGTGAATCAGCGTGAGGTCGGAAGGGATACCCCCAAGGATGTATCCATCGCCCTTGAGCGGGTATTCAGTCAGGATCCGGATGTGCTGGTGTTTTCCGACATTAAGGATGAGAAGGTTATGGATGCTGCGGTTTATGCCGCCCATAAGGGTATTCTCGTCATTGCAGGCATAAACTCCATGGATGTGTTTAACGGGATAGAGGAGATCGTTTCCATACTTTCTGATGATTATATGAGGGCGCTTTTTGCGCGCGGTATGATCGCAGTGTTTGCCCAGCGCATGATGACAGCCGAACGTTCGGACAAGAGGATCCTGATATGGGAGATGCTTATCGGTACACCAAAGATACAAAAGTACATCATGGATAACAAGGCCTATTATATCAAGGGACAGACAACGAATCTCAAGGATGAGTACTTTCCGCTGGAACAAAGCCTTGCCGATGCAATAAGAAATGGCCGCATAGAACGCAGCGATATCGATGACGAACCCCTTATCGACAAGGATCTGTTGGGTATCTATATGAAGAAGGGGTAAGGTTCAAGGAGAAGAGATCCAGCCACGAATGAACATGAATGGACACGAAAAGAATTTACTGTAACCACATGCAAAACTAAAAAAAGCCGTCACCCCGAGAGTTTTGCATGTCCTTCGCCATCCTTTGCTTTTGTCTGTGTAATCTGTGGATAAAATGGGGCTGACTCTGCATTTTGAGGCTGTCTTTTTTCGTGGTTTGCCCTGGAGCGCGGCTCATGCGCGTTTAAAGACCCACGCCTGATTTCCTGTTTGGCTTTCCTTATTCTGCGATTTATTGAGCTGTTACAAATGGAATAATCGACAATCTTCAATCGAAAAATGCGAACAGCGGGTTTGCGTAATCACTGAATGTGCAAACGAGGGTGGATACAGGGATCCATGAAAATGAATCCCTAGTTTTATTTTTCTTGCATCCATGTTTTTGATCGTGTATAAAATGAACCGTGATTCAGAATAATATTTTGAATCCAGAGTATAATATCAAATATAAGGAGTGTGCTAATGGGAGGATTAAGGGTATTTGTTTTTGTGGCCTTCATTTTTTTTGCGGTTTCCAGTGTGGGGATGGCGGCTGATGTGGCCGGAGGATATGTCGACTGGGCAAAAATTATCTACGGTGCGGCGTCCCTTCTTGCAGCAGGCCTTTGTATGGGGCTGGGTGCGATTGGTGCAGGCGCAGGAATGGGGAATGCAACCTCCGGTGCGAGTGAGGCCGTAGGACGTAATCCGGGTTCTCAGGGCAAAATTATGCTTACAATGATGGTTGGGCTTGCAATGACCGAATCAATTGCAATATATGCCCTGGTCGTTACGCTGATTATTCTCTATGCCAATCCTTACAAAGCAATATTTTTGGGTTAGGCAGTGCAGGAAGAATCCCTGTTGTAGCAATTCGGGTACAGCCCGGGTTGTCTGGTAGGGACGTGTTTTTGTTGTAGAATTTCTGACTGTATATTTGGTTGGGAAGGAGATATATATGGAACAGGATGAAAAAAGCCGATTCAGCTTTGCGAGTATTGCCATAAGCTTCTTTGTCCTTATTGTACTTCCTCTGACTATAACCGGCATTGTGATAAGCAGGGGGGTGGTGAAGGTCGGGGAAGATGCTACACAGGCAAGTTTGCGCATCCTTGATGATACCCAGAAACAATGTATTGAGCAAAGGGCGGAGAATGTTGCTGAGGCTGTTGCGCAGTTTCTTGCCGGAAGGCAGAGGGATATCCGTATTGCCGCCATATTGCCAAGGACAGTGGATGCATATTCAACCTTTCTTGTCTCAAACACCAGGGGTGTACTGAGGTCTTCCGATATTGGAAATGTCAAGGTGCCCGAGGCTGTATACCGGGAGATTGCCTTTCTTGACAAAGACGGTATGGAGACGCTGAAGGTGACAGTTGATGGTATTGTTTCATCGGATGCCCTGGTGGATATGTCGGTGCCATCCAATGGGGCGTATGGAAGCGAAGGTTATTTTATCAAGGCCAAAGGACTTGCGCCCGGAGAATTTTATATGGGTCCGGTAACGGGTGCGCACGTAAATCGTGAGCAGGTTGCCTCCGGCAAGACCTTTGATGGGATTATACGTATGGCCACGCCGGTCTTTGATTCAAACGGTTTTGCCGGTGTGGTTGAGTTGACCATGAATGCCGTTCACCTGATGGAATTTACAGACAATATTGTGCCGACAGAGCCGGGAAGGCTCTTTGCGGATGTGGCAATGGCCGATGATAATTATGCCTACATGGTTGGAGGAGATGGGTTTATCATTTCACACCCGGCTGATTACCTGATCAAGGGGATTGGTGACGATATGCAGCCCGTGGAAACCATGACGGAAGATAATTATACCACCTTGATTAAAACAGGCAGTGGAGCCATGAATCTCAGGGAGATGGGTTTTATGGATGAGAACCTTCCCAGGATGGATGCCCTGGCCTCTGAGGGTAAATCAGGTTCTTTGACCTATATACGGGACAATGCCCGAATCTTTGCTGTATATGCTGCGATACCATATTTCAGCGGAGGGTTTGTCAAACCAGCGGGCTTTGGCTGGATAGGCATGGTGGTTGATGTGGACAAGTATCATCATCTAAGCCAGGAAAAGGTCGCAGATATCCAGGAAAAGGTTGCAAGGTGGCAGAGGTCCAGCATTGTTGTGGTCATTGTCTCTCTGGTGCTGCTGTTTTTAATTGCCCTGATTCTGTCACGCGGTATCTACCGGCAGATCCTGTCTGCCCAGAAAGATCCCGGGGCTCCCGGAGATTATCCGGAAGATGAGGACAAAGACTAGGGTTTTTTAGATGAGTAGAAAAAAGGGTGCTGTTTACAGCACCCTTTTTTTGTCGTAAGCCTTTGATCAATGCTATCCTGGGTACATGATATGCCTGCCAGTGCCGTAAATGCAGGGTGTGTGAAATGGAGGTTCCCCCGCATGGATCAATACTTCGCCCCGAAATGAGGGCTCATTCATTTTAAAATATAGTCCTTGTCAGATCAAAGAGTTATAAACTTATCCTTGACACTGTATGTAATCTTTGGTTTCTAATATAATTGTTTATACATCCATGAGGGGGATATATGCATTATCTGTTATTGATAATCGGTGCGGTTCTGGTCAATAATTTCGTTCTGTCCCGTTTTCTGGGGATTTGTCCCTTTATGGGGGTATCAAAAAGACTGGATACCGCAACAGGCATGGGCATGGCCGTAATCTTTGTAATGACCATGGCCTCCATTGTGACTTGGCTTATCAATTTTTATCTTCTGGTACCCTTTGAGCTGGAATACCTGCAGACCATTGCCTTTATTTTGGTTATCGCCTCTCTGGTCCAGCTGGTGGAGATGATCATACAAAAGGTCAGCCCTGCGCTTTACCAGGCCCTGGGTATTTTTTTGCCTCTTATTACCACGAACTGTGCCGTGCTTGGTGTGGCTATACTGAGTATTCAGCTTGACTATGATCTCCTTGAGGCCACGGTCTTTTCCATTGGAGCTGCATTGGGGTTTGCCCTGGCACTGGTGATATTTGCGGGGATGAGAGAGGGATTTGAACTTGATAATATCCCGAAGCCTTTTGAGGGGACACCCATTGCCCTTGTCACGGCAGGTATATTGTCAATGGCCTTTATGGGGTTTTCAGGGTTGGTAAAATAAGATGATTACAGCGGTATTGATGATCGGTGGGATCGGGTTTTGTGCGGCAATAATCCTGGGCATATCTTCTGTTACCTTTGCCGTAAATATGGATCCAAAAGAAAAAGAGGTTATGGATCAGCTCCCGGGCGCAAACTGCGGGGCCTGCGGTTTTGCAGGGTGTGCGGCCTTTGCGCATGAGCTGGTTTCCAACCCGGATGCAAAGATGGCCTGCCCGGCGGCAACAGAGGATGCAGTCAAGGCCATCTCCGATATTTTGGAACGTCCCCTGGATGGCGGCGGTTCCTTGGTGGCCTTTGTAAGGTGCAAGGGTTCTATGGAAGATACACAGGCCAGGTATAACTATGTTGGTCCCAAGGACTGCAAGGCCGCGCAGATTATTGCAGGTGGTTCAAAGGGATGTATCTATGGGTGTCTGGGGCTTGGAAGCTGTGTGGATGCCTGTTCGTTTGATGCCATCCATATGGGGATAGATGGTCTCCCCCATGTGGACAAGGTGAATTGCGTCGGCTGCGGGGAGTGTGTGGATGTCTGTCCGCGGGACATCATAGAGCTGGTGCCTAAAGATTCCTCATGTGCCATAGGGTGTATCTCAAAGGACAAGACCAAAGACATGAAGGCCTTTTGCAA
>JAYEKR010000026.1:0-6393 GCA_034661115.1 Thermodesulfobacteriota bacterium
CTCTTCTGCCATTTCATCGACCCCGCGGTGGAATGCCTTTATACATGCCTGCGGAAGGGGCATGGTTACATCACCTATGCCCAGCTTTATGATCTGTTTTTCCGGGTGTTTTTTCTCAAATGCACTAATTTTCTCTGCAATGGTGGAAAACAGGTAGGAGGTGTTCAGCCTTAAAAAATTTTCATTGATTCGTATCATTATTTAATCCCTTTTCTTCAGATATATGGTCGAATTCTGCCCCACAGTTGTCACATTTTATGCTGTCAGGGTCAACGATCGCCGAACATGCGGAACATCGAAATATAAGGAACTCTTTCTGCCCTGATATGGGCCCGCTGTATGGGATGTCACAGACCTTTTTCATGAGGCGTATCATCTCTGCGCATGCATCCAGGATGACAAAAAGGAAGAGGCCTGAAAAGAGAAGAACCCCACCTGTAATAAGAAGGTGAAGCTTGCCCGTTGCAGCGGCAAACCCAGTGCATATCAAAATGCCACCAATGCCCATGACAAGCATGGCCCTGGCCAGGACAGAGAGAGACCTTTCTTTTCCCTGTGTCTCTTTTTGCCTGTGTGTGACGATTTTTGCCATATCTGCCCCCGGTATGCTGGTTTTCTATATGTATCTATTAGCTGTAAATACAGGTATCGATTCTGCAATCTGTCAATTTCGTGATTTGTCAATCCTGTGATCCAGTGAATTATGGTTGTGTCTGCCGGTTGGGATAACTAAACGCAGGCTCATGTAAAAGACTGCAATAACAGATGTCATAACAATCATATTTATTTTTCACACCAGGGTGCATGGCCGGAACATCCTTTTTTTTACAAAGGGATCCAGATCCATGCCCCTGTTTTTTACAACCCTGGTCTTCCTGCAGCCGTTTTTCGTAATCGCGAACCGTGCCTTATTATTTTTTAGGGATTATAAACTCACGATCGTTCTTGAGCTCTATGATGAACTGTTCGTGCATCTTCCAGAACAGGTATCTCACTGGCCTTGAGTTCCCGCTCTCATGTATGCGCGCCACCTTTGTCGTTGCATTTGAAACCTGATTGACCTTTCCGGTCTCTCCGGGTGACATCTTTGAAAGATAGGCATTCAACCATTTTTCCACCTTGTTGAGTGCCTTGGTATCCCATGTCTTTGATATTTTTTTTGGATGCCTGAAAGACACATCTTTGGGTTTTTTGCCGGTATTTTTTGAAGCACGCTTTTTCGTGGGTGCCTTTTTCTCCGGAGCTGCATCTTTCTTTATGGTCTTTTCTTCTTTTTCTGATGCAGTCTGTGCCTGTGGCTTTGCCACAGGTGTTTCTGCCACAGGTGTTTCTGCAGGCCTTGCCACAGGCCCTGCATGCGGTGTCAATGTAGTAGTCTTGGTGGATGAGTCTTTTTTAGAGAAAAATCTGAACAAAAAATATCCAGAGATCATAATAACCAATGTCCCCAGTGTGATTCCGGTAAGCCGCAAATATTTCATTTCTCCCCCTGGATGATTCTAAAGTTTAATGTCATATATATGGAGATCCATGTTTTGTCAAACAGGAAATGCAAAAAAAATTGAGATCGGACAATTTCCTTAAACCGGGGATAGTTGACACAAAGTCCGGGCAGAGACAGGGTCAGAGATCATCGTGTTTTATGTCAATACAGAATATCCCCAGCCCGAAATCCACTATCTCAAGGGGATCGACACCAATGTCCAGACCTGCAATAAAGGTCTGGAATCCAAGGCCTACCTCTGTCTTTCCGTATTTCGGGGCAAAACCAAGCCCTGTTGAAACATCCACAACAGATGCTTCAATGCCGGTCCGGCTTTCTATCCCAATAGGGGACCTGGGGATCGTTCTTCCCCTTGGCCCGGGAAGCCCTGCGTACACGGTTGTATAGGTGCCTGCAAAGAGGTCTGCTGCCTCGGTTGCCCGGACCCCGACAGCAAAGCCCGGGCCTATGCGTGCCCTGATCCGCACCGTGTCCAGCGCGTCCAGGATGCGGTTCGGAATATAGGCGAGGACTATATGAACAGCCCCGGGGCCCTTGTCTGATTCTTCCTTGTCCACATCACCCTGGCCGCAATATGCCTGTGAGGTAAATATGAAAACGATAGACATGGCAAATATGATAGTTTTATTCATCTTGTCCCCTGAGGTTTCTTATACATGAAGATAAAGGAGTCATCAATGGGCCAGCTGGTGAAAAATCGGCATATTTATATGAAAAAAGGTCAAGGAAAAGAGACTTAACCACGAATGAACACGAATGAACACGAAAGATATTTTGCTATCCTTTGCGCTTATCTGTGTAATTATTCGTAATCTGCGGATAAAAAGGGTTTACCTCTGCCTCTTCAGCGTCCTTGCGGTGATGATGTTTTTTTTAAGGACCTCATGTACTGTTATCGTCTTTCCCGGCGTCTGCCGTGTCCATGGGTGAGCAAAGCCTCACCTTTCCGGTTTTTGCGTAATGCCGGAAATTGAGCAGCCAGGGCGCCTCTTTGTCTGGATGTTTATTTACAAACTCGATAAACTTGATGAGCTTCTGTCTGGTCTCTTCGCTGATATTGTGTTCGACCATGCAGGCATCCCTGTCCGCGATTTCGTGGTTCACCCCCAGCACCTGTGTGAAAAACGCATAGAGCAGCTTATGGTTTGCATAGACCCTCTCTGCAATGCGCATGCCTTCGGAGGTCAACTTGATGAAACCGTAATGTTCATGCACAGCCAGTCCCTTTTTTCCCAGGGACTTGATAGCGGATACCACGCTGGGCCTTTTCACCCCCATCTTTTGTGCAACATCCTTCACACGGACCACATCATGTGTCTCATCCAGGAGCATGATCGTTTCAAGATAATCCTCTGAGCTCATTGTGAGGGCATCCGGACCGGGGTTTGATTTAGACATAAACAAAAGGATATAAGCAGAGGTCGGTTTTGTCAAAAACTTTATTTACGTGTGTGTATCCTGGCTTATTCCCGGAGCTGGACAGGTGTCTGTGGCCTTGATGGACAAATGGGAAAACCAGCCGGCAAAGATCGCCACGCCTTAAGGGCAATATATCACTTTGGTATTGGATCAACCGTTGTGATTCAATGCCCGGGTAGAATGTTGAGGATGAAAAACACTTGACAAAGCAGGAGGGAGATATTACATAGTTAGTTACGTCTAACTTAAAGCGCGGGATCGAGTCCCTGCTGGCGATAGAAGTGAGTCAGGCGATATGTGTCAAAATAGGAGGCAATAGTATTATGATGGAAAAAGAAGGTTATTGGTCTGACTTTGCTGATGATTTTGAAGAGAGGGCTAATTATGTTGTCGGTAGGAAAGATATAGAGGCAATAAAGGCATTTTTGTCGAAACAAAAAATTTTTGGCAAAACGCTTGAACTTGGTTGTGGGGCTGGGACGTATTCTGAGGTCCTGATACGTGAAGCGCAGCACCTTGTTGCCACTGATCTTTCTGATGAAATGGTGGCTGCCTCAAAAGAACGACTCAAAGGTACAGAAAATTTTAGTGTTGAAAAGGCTGATTGTTTTAGTCTTTTTTACCCTGATTCCAGTTTTGATACTGTTTTTATGGCAAACCTTTTACATGTTATCCCTGAACCGCAAAAGGCTGTTGCAGAGGGCAAAAGGGTTTTGAAGAAAAATGGTCGGTTGATAGTTATCAGCTGGACCACAGAAGGGTTGTCTTTTTTCAGTAAGCTTGGAATGATATACCGCTATTTGAAATGTTGGGGAAAACCACCACCTGCCAGCCAGCGATTGACAGTGCAAAAAACACAGAAAATATTGAAAATGTGTGGCCTTAGAGTTGAAGAAGCAAAATTAATCGGGAATAAATCAAAAGCCATCTTTATAAACGCGATCGCTGAGTAATGATAAGTGTAAACAAGGCACAAAACGTAGGCAGTTACTGTTCTGCGCTTTATGCCTGTTGGTTATTGCAGACGATATAGCAAAGGGAGGGTGTTTGGAGGTGCAGATGGGTTCACGTTCGTTTATATGCGGGGTTTCTGTTGAAAAGAGGGAGGCCATGGCAGCGGTTTATGGCGCCGGGATGATGACGGGTGCAGCAGGCAGGTGCAGGCAGGACAAGTCATTGCCAAAGGGCACTGCGAAGGCAGGGGCTTGTGTGCAGCAGACCATGTCCTTGAGGCATTCGGACGATGTTTCCGAATGCATAAAAAAATAAAGAAAAGGAGAATTAAATTATGAAGATCGGTATATTTTTAAGGGATCAAGGGTAGTCCAGGGCGGGCCTTTGTTGGTCTGGCCATTGACGAGGACAATCAGTCCGACCTTACTGATGAGCGTATCAGAAGGTGGGTGGGCCTGCTGAACGGCGAATTTGTCTGAAGGCAAGCTATGGAATGGTCAACAGAAGAGCAGGAGTATTTTAAGATGGTGCCGGGGTTTGTCCGCATTTTTTGTGGGTAATAAAGTGCCCGGAGCGGGAATTGAACCCGCATGACCCAAAGGCCGAGGGATTTTAAGTCCCTTGTGTCTACCAATTCCACCATCCGGGCAACATGGCTTATCTAATATCACAGTCTTTCTTATGTCAAGCCCGTCTGGTCGGCGAGCAGGTTTATTTTCAAGGTAAAGATAAGGTATTCATAAATTATTTGTATATATAAAGATAAATATTGACATAGATATTAGTTTAGTTTCTAATTCAAATTAGATGATCTGATCAGGAAAGGGAGGTAATATGGATAATTTTACGGAACATACCATTGGAGGGCTTCTTAAGGATGTATCATCAAGGTTTCCTGAACAGGATGCACTGGTTTTTCCTGAATGGGATATAAGGCTGTCCTATAGAGATTTCTATCTGGAATGCGAAAAGGTGGCAAAGGGATTCATGGCCCTTGGTCTAAAGCAGGGCGACCATGTATCTGTATGGACGACCAACCTTCCTGAATGGGTGTATATGCAGTTTGGACTCGGCATGATAGGTGCCGTACTGGTGACGGTCAATACGAATTACCGTTCAAGTGAGCTTGAATATATCCTTTCACAGTCTGATTCCACAACGCTTGTCTTCATGGATGCAAACAGGGATATCTCTTTTTATGATACTGTCAGGGAGGTGATCCCGGGGCTGGATGATTGTCTGCCTGGGAAGATCGAAAACACAGGTCTGCCCCTGCTGAAGAACCTTGTCTATATCGGAGACAGGCAGGATACCCCCGGCATGTTTTCCTTTGATGCTCTAATCGAGATGGGCAAGGGCATAGAGGATAGCCAGCTCGAAGAAAGACAGGGATCCCTTGATTCTCATGATACGATCAATATCCAGTATACCTCCGGCACAACGGGTTTCCCAAAAGGGGTTATGCTCAGTCATTATAATATAATCAATAATGGCCGTATGGTGGGCGATGTGATGGGTATGGGGCCAAAGGACAGGCTTCTCATACATGTGCCGCTTTTCCATTGCTTCGGGTGTGTTTTGAGTGTCCTGAATTGCGTCTCTCATGCCTCAGCCATGGTGGTTATGGAGGCCTTTGATGCATTGAAGGCCCTGGAGTTTATCGACCAGGAGAGATGTACGGCCATAAACGGTGTCCCTACCATGTTTATTGCCATGCTGAACCATGAGAGATTCAGGGATTATGATATGTCTTCGCTTCGAACCGGTATAATGGCAGGTGCGCCATGCCCGGTTGATGTAATGGAACGGGTCACGACAGATATGCATTGCCCTGAGGTGGTGATCGCTTATGGTCAGACCGAGTGCGCCCCGGTTATGACCATGACGCGGACAGATGATCCACAGGATATCCGGGTGTCCACGGTTGGCCGGCTCCTTCCCGGTATAGACGGCCGGATTGTTGATCCGGATACGGGCAGACAAATGCCGGCAAATGAGCAGGGTGAAATCGTGACCAGGAGTCCCTGTGTGATGAATGGATATTACAAGATGGAAAAAGAGACGGCCGAGGCCATCGACGATGAGGGATGGCTCCATACAGGGGATCTGGGAAAGATGGACATAAAGGGCAATTTCCGGGTGACAGGCCGCATCAAGGAGATGATTATCCGCGGGGGTGAAAATATATATCCCAGGGAGATAGAGGAGTTTTTGCACTCACATCCCAGGATAGACGATGTGTATGTGGTGGGTATCCCGGATAAGAAATACGGTGAGGAATTGCTCGCAATAGTCCGGTTGAATGAAGGGGAAGATATGACCGCCCAGGGGTTCATGGCGTTCTGCGACGGGAAGATCGCCAGACACAAGATACCCAGGCAATGGGAGTTTGTTGATGAATTTCCCATGACCGCGAGCGGAAAGATCCAGAAATTCTAGCTGGTTGAGGAGTATCTTGCCCGCCAGCCCGATGATTAGGGGGTATGGGTTGACTGGATAAAACCGGTTGATATAAA
>JAYEKR010000027.1:0-25512 GCA_034661115.1 Thermodesulfobacteriota bacterium
AAGGTTTCCCATGCCCACCAGGGGTACCAACCAGGGCGAGAACGTGGTGGTTGGAAGCGGTGTTGGCGGGGGAACCCTGTTTTATGCCGGGTCTGCCTTTTTGCCGGACGAGGCCTATTGGAAAAAGGTAGGCATCGAGTTTTCACAGGATCTCATTGATGAGGCAGCCAGAGAGACCTGGACCTGTGATCCGCCGGATGAATTTATCGGTCAGGGCAGTCGGCGTATCCATGAGGCGGCCAATGCGCTTGGCTATCCCTTTGAACTGACCAAGAGACATGTGGATTTTGAAAAATGCGAAAAGACATGCGATAAATGTGTGCTGGGATGTACAAAGGATGCCAAGTGGACCGGCAAGGTCTTTGCGCATGAGGCGGAAAAAAACGGGGCCACAATCCTTACCCGTGTCAAGGTCAACCATATTATCATTGAGCAGGGAAAGGCCGTGGGAGTCAGGGCCAGGGGGATTTTTGACCACAGGGAGTATGAGGTCAGGGCACCCGTGGTTGTCTGCGCATCAGGGGGTGTAGGGACTGTAAGCATCCTCAAGAATTCCGGATTCAACCAGGCAGGGAGCTGGTTTTCCGGTGATCCCACCACCTTTATCTTTGGTTTTCTGCCCAAGGGACAAAAGGGTAATGGAGGCGAACATTCCATGACCTATGGATGGTATGATGAAGAACACCATATCATCTGGTGCGGCATGGCCTCTCCTGCCCTGGCCTGGCACCTTATGTACATACAGGATGAGTGGGCCATGGCCTTGCCGAAACTCGGAAGGTATTCAAGGGTGTTGAGTCTGTTCGCAAAATGCTCTGATGATGGAGTCGGAAGGGTCTATATGAACGGGGAAATCGACAATTTCTTCACGGATGCGGACAAGGACCGGCAGGAATACGGCCGCATGGTGGGGAGAAAAATTCTCATAGAGGCAGGGTGTGATCCCTATGATATCCATGTGACCGGCGTGACCCTGGGACACCCGAGCGGGACCGTAAGGGTCGGAGAGATGATTGATTCTGATCTGCAGATGAAGGGATGTGAAAACCTGTACTGCTGCGATACCAGTGTCACCCCTGGTGCCCCTGGAAGGCCGCCTACGCTGAGCATCGTGGCCCTTGGAAAGCGTCTGGTAAAACACCTGGAAGACAAGGCATAAGGCATTCAGGGGTGTAGCCGTTCACGGCTTGAAATAGCCGTGAACGGCTTGAAATTGGAAATTAGAAATTAGAAATTAGAAATTGGGGAGACAGGAAAAAGTTTTATCTATAGTAGCCGTTTACTTGAAGAAACCAAATCATGGTTGCGAAAACTCATCAGAAGAAAATCTTTATCTGAGTCAAGAGCAATAGAATACAAAGCAATAGTTGAAAAACTCGGGCCAAAATTGAATGCGTTCGTCAACAGTACAAAAGCATAAAGGCCAAACTTCCAATTTCCAATTTCAACGTTATTTCAACGTTCCGTGAACGGTTACCGTTTATCCAACGGTTACCCCTGAATGTGGAAAATAGAACATTGAATTTGGGAAACCCCTCAAAAAAACAAAAGACATCTCATCTGCCTTCACCCTTGTCCGTGGAAGTCCGTGGATTCTGTGGATAAAAAGGTTTTGATTCCGCGACCTCTGCGCCTTCTGCTGTGAATGTTTTTCTGTCTTCTTTGTGAGCACCACCACAGTCATTCCCGTTCCCCTCCTGTCTCCTGTCTCCCGTCTCCGTTCTTCTGGATTCCCGCGTTCGCGAGAATGACGAGGAGGGGGTGGGAAAGACAAACCTGTCAATTGGTTCACTATCTTTATGTTTTTGTCTGCGTAATCTGTGGATAAAAAAGGGTTTTGACTCTGCGGCCCTGATGTGAGGATCTTTTTCCATCCTTCGCCCAAAAGCCCAACTCATGCGGGTTTATATAAAAAAGACTTAGAGCACCACCACAGTCATTCCCGTTCCCCTCCCGTCATTCCCGCCTGCCTGCAGCAGGCAGGCGAAGGCGGGCATCCAGAGTATCCTGGATGGAAGGATTGACGTATCCATGCGTCTGGGATAGATATAAAATACATATATCATGTAGAATAAGGGGCTGTTTTGGACGATAGCGAAGACACTGGGGAACAATCATTTTTTGGGCGGCTGGGCTCTATCTTTTCTGGTAAAAGGCACAAGAGGGATTCCAAGCAGGATATAGACAAGATTCTGGATGAGGTCGAGGAAAGGGGCATCATAGAAGAGGATCAGGGGGACATGATCCACAATATCATTGAACTCAGGGATACTGCGGTGCGGGGGATCATGGTGCCAAAGGTGGATATGGTGGCCGTTGATGCACTCTCCTGCATGGATGATATTGTTGAGGCCATTAACACCCATGGTTGTTCAAGGATCCCGGTATATGAGGGAAGCAGGGACAATGTTATCGGGATTGTATCGGCAAAGGATGTGCTCAGATTCTGGAATAAGGCGCGTACGGATATGGATATCCGTGATCTGATGCACAAGCCGTATTTTGTTCCCGAGGGTAAGAGACTGACCGATCTCCTGGATACCTTCCGGAAAAACCGTTCAAAGATGGCGATAATCATTGATGAATACGGCAATGTGGATGGTCTTGTCACCATAGGGGACATCATGGAGGAGATTGTCGGGGATATCCATGATGAGGATGCAAAGATGCAGGATGCGGATATTGTCAAGGTCTCCGACGGGGTGTATCGTGTTTCTACGAAAATGCCCTGCGATGAGTTCGCCGAGGCCTTTGGAGTGAAAATTTCACAGGGTGAGTATGATACCATAGCAGGGTTTATTGCCTTTAAACTCGAAAAGATACCCTCCCCTGGAGAGACCATGAAGTATAAGGGCCTGCTTATAGAGATTGTGGATGCGGACAAAAAGCGAATTTCAAAGCTTTTTGTGCATGCACCCTCCGGGATCAAGGATTGAAACGTATTTTGCTGGCGGGCCTTAGCGGGCTTCTCTATGCCCTGTCCTTTCCACCCTGTGATCTCTATTACCTGGCATGGGTTTGCCTTGTTCCATTGTTTATTGCAATACAGGGCGTATCCGGAAAAAAGGCTTTTTTCATGGGGCTTGTCTCGGGCATTGTCGCATGGGCCGGGATTATCTACTGGATCGCCTGCGTGATGTATTTCCATGGGGGACTGGGGATCTTCCTTTCCTGCCTTGTTCTCTTTGCGCTGATTTGCTATCTTTCTTTGTATTTCGGTGTGTTTGCCTTTTTTTCCTCTGTTATGCTTTGCAGGCGGCATGCGTGGATCACCCTGAGCGGGATCTGGATCATGCTCGAGATGATCCGCACCTATGCCCTGAGTGGTTTCCCCTGGGCCTTAATCGGGTATTCCCAGGCATCTTTTTGCACGTTTATACAGACGGCCGAGACAGGAGGGGTGTATCTGACTGGGGCGTTTATCGTTATGGTCAATGTCTCCCTTGGCATGATCTGGAAAAAGGGGGGACATGCCAGGCAATGGAGACCTCTTGTGTGTTCAATGTGCCTGGTTCTAGCTGTATCCCTGTGGGGGCAGTGGCGTATGGACATCCTTGACCCTGGCAATGAATCCATCAGGGTGGGGGTGGCACAGGCGAATATCCTGCAGGAGGAAAAATGGCTTCCAGAGATGATCGAGCCAACCATTGATATCTATTCCAGGCTTACAAAGGAGGCATGTCGAGAGGGGGCATCGCTTGTGGTCTGGCCGGAGACTGCCTGTACATTCTATCTTTTTGGTCAAGGGCGCCCTACCTCGAGGATTATTGATCTGAATAAAGGGGTGGACTGTCAAATCCTTGCGGGCAGCCCGGCAATAGAAGAAGGGAAATACTTTAACCGGACCTGGCTCCTGGATGCAGGGCGGGTTCAGGGTCATTATGACAAGATCCATTTGGTCCCCTTTGGGGAATACCTGCCCTTTCCCGATATATTCGGCCGTTTTTTCGGAAAGATGGTCAAGGAGGTTAGCGATTTTTCCAAGGGAGAGGATCTCTCACCCATTGATGGTATGGGAATCCTCAACTGTTTTGAGATCATTATGCCTTATATGAGCAGGGGATTGACCCGGGAAGGTGCGGACATTTTGGTAAATGTCTCAAACGATGCCTGGTTCAGGTCATGGCCGACCTCTGAACAGCTCCTTGAAATGAGTGTATTCAGGGCAGTTGAAAATCGCAGATGGGTCGTGCGGTCCGTCAACCATGGTATCTCCGCATTTATTGATCCCTTTGGCAGGGTTGCCAGACGTATGGGCCGCAGTAATGAAGGGTTTATGGTCGAAGACATCAACCGTGGAGAATACCAGGGCATTTATACACGTTACGGCCCTATTATTCCCTTTGCCTGGGCCTTGCTGGGGTGTGTTGCGGCATTGACATGCATGAAAAAGAGGTGCTAGGATACAGGGTATGCAATTGACAGGATATCAGCAGCAGTGCAAAGAGATTGGTCTTAAAATCGACGAGATACGAGGTTATCTTTGACGTACCTGAAAAGAAGATACGCCTGGAAGAACTCGACCACCGGCTCTTGGATCCTGAGATCTGGAGAGACCCTGCAGGACTGAAGGCGATACAGTCTGAGAGGTCCGGGATCGCAGAGACCCTTACCCTTTTTAATCGCATCTGCGGTTTGTATGATGATCTGGGGGTCATGCTGGATCTTGCCGGGGATATGGATGGAGATGATGATCAGGGTATTGATGATGATATAAAAGCCATTCTTGCCGACCTGAACACCCTTATCAAGGCGGTTGAAAAGACACACATGCTTTCCGGAAAGGATGATGAATTTTCAGCCTTTGTCGAGATCCATGCCGGGGCCGGAGGACTGGAGGCACAGGACTGGGCCGAGATGCTTTTACGCATGTATCTTCGATGGGCCGACCAGAATGGTTTTGAGGCACGTATCATGGATATTGCCTCGGATGAAGAGGCGGGTATAAAAGGTGCCACTATCGAGATCGAAGGCAAATGGGCCTTTGGATACCTCAAGTGCGAGTCAGGGGTTCATCGCCTTGTGCGCATATCACCCTATGATTCGAATAACCGCAGGCATACCTCCTTTGCCTCTATTATGGTGACCCCGGAGGTAGAGCAGTCCATTGATATCCAGATTGATGACAAGGACCTGAGGATTGATACATACCGCGCCTCCGGGCATGGCGGACAGCATGTGAACAAGACAGACTCCGCTGTAAGGATCACGCATCTGCCTACCGGGATCGTGGTGCAATGTCAGAACGAGCGTTCTCAGCATAAAAACAAGGCCTATGCCATGAAGGTACTCGCCTCCAAGCTGTATGAGAGGGAAGAGGATCAGCTCAGACAAGAGCAGGATGCGGCCAATAGTCTCAAAAAGGAGATTGCCTGGGGGTCACAGATCCGGTCATACATCCTTCATCCATACCGCATGGCCAAGGATCACCGTACGGGCCTGGATGTGGGGAACGTGGATGCTGTGCTGGACGGCGATCTCAATGCCTTTATTGATGCCTGCCTCATGCAGCAGACGTCCGGGAAATAGTCCTTTGTGGCATGGCAAAAGAATTAAAAACAATCACGAAACCACGAAGATTAAGGTTTTTACTCAGGAAATCGGTACTGTCAAATTAAGCGATTTTATTATTAATCTTTTTTGGTTTTGGCTTGTCCGGGGTTTTGCCTGGTTACATCCGCAGCAGGATAAACAGGGTCAGAAGTATGACCACGATGCCGGTGAGATGCTCTGTATTTTCGACCACCATGTCAAAGGCCCAGGTGTGTTTGCTTCCCTCTGGATATGGATCAAGCCTTGGCATAAAATAATGGACCTCTTTTTTGTACTTGAGGAAGTCGTCCCCGAACATCCTTTCCAGCCGGCCCCACTCTATCTCCTGCTTTCTCGGGAGGTATGAAAAAAAGAAGATAAATGTCGAGGCTGCCCATATAATAGGACTGAGTGCCATGATGCACAATCCGGTTGTGATGATGAAACTGCCCAGGTACAGGGGGGACTGGAGATGCCCATAGGGTCCGGAGGTGGTAAGCTCATTGTTTTTTCTGAGATGCCCTGTCGCCCATATGCGCAATGCCTCGCCTGCCAGGACAAAGATAAACCCGATTGCCCACGAAAGCCATGTGGGATTGGCGAAAACGATTAACAGGATTATCATCGCATAAAGCGGCATGGTCCTGCTGGTTATTTTTTCAAGCCTGTCTTCCAGTGCCATCTTGTCCCTCTTTATTTAAGAATTTTGGGTTCATGAACCCAAGTCTATTGATAACATTTTTTATCTATATGGTTACAGCTCCATCGTCAACAGCTTTGTCCCTGCTTTGATGCAGCCCTATGTGTTTTCCCTCAGGTACCCTACTGCATTGTCAAATATCGCCATGCCCTCACCCCTGTCCGGTATGTCCTTCATGCGCGTCCAGGATGGGTGGTTTGTAAAGTGAGTAAAGGCCTCGGGATGCGGCATAAGGCCGAATATATGCCCTGATGGATCACATACACCGGCAATGGCATTGGTCGATCCGTTTGGATTCAAGGGATATTCCATAGTGGGCTGTTTGTTTTTGTCTGCATAGTACAGGACATCGAGTTTGCTGTTTTTTATCCCTTCAATGGTTTCGTTTGATTCACAGATGAGTTTGCCTTCGCCGTGGCGCACAGGCACAAAGAGAGAGTCCATGCCCCGGGTGAATACACAGGGGCTTTTCGGGTTTATGGCCAGCCGTACCCAGCGGTCCTCAAAGATGCCCGAGTCATTAAATGAAAGGGACAAAACCCTTTTCCCCGGCACCATGCCCGGCAGGATGCCGGATTTTACAAGGGCCTGGAACCCGTTGCATATACCAAGGATAAGGCCCCCTCTGCTGACGAATAAAAGAATTTCATCAAGCAGTGTGTTTGCTTTGCCTTGTATACGGGCAAATTTTAGGCGGATGCTTTCAATCCGGGCGCTGCCCAGGTCATCTCCATCCAGAAATCCTCCGGGCAGGCAGATGAAACCATAATCCATCATGGAAACCTTTGCGTTCAAGATCTCGTTGATATGTGCGATGTGAGTGGATGCCCCTGCCTTTGAACAGGCAAAGGCAGTCTCTTTTTCACAATTTGTCCCGTATCCCGCGATGATAAGTGCCTTTATCTCTTTCATGATACCTTAAGCGTTGCCTTCCATGCCTTTTTAAGGGCGTCTATCTCCTCGTCTATCAGGGTTTGTCCCTTTGTCCCCTTAACGAGAAGTTGCGAATGTTTTGTGGTCTTTCCGATGCATTTTGCCTGGTCGCCGAAGATATCCTCAAGCGCCCCGGCGTTTTCCGGGCATATAGTTACCAGGATCCGGCTTGGGGTCTCGGAATACAGGATTCCGGTGTCATTCATCTTGTCGGCATTGACCTTGTCCGTAGCGGCGGGTACCTGGTTGAGGTCGATTTCCATGCCGAACCCGCCGGCAAAGGCCATTTCGGCAAGGGCCACGGCCAGTCCTCCGTCGGAGAGGTCATGGGCCGAGGCGATGATCCCCCTCGATATGGCGGTATGAAGGTTTCTATATCTCTCTATCGCGGTTTTGGCCTCAACTTTGGGTACAATACCGTTCTTCAGTCCAATCAGGGCAAGGTATTCGCTGCCTCCTAATTCCTCTTTGGTAACACCGAGGAGGTAGACCAGGTCCCCGGCATCTTTGATGTCCATGGTCATTGCACGGGATATATCGTGGATTTTTCCGATCACAGAGACAAGCAGGGTCGGAGGGATCGATATGCGGATCGCCCCGTTGGTGTAGTCGTTTTTCATGCTGTCCTTGCCGGAGATCAGCGGGCACCCATAGGCGACTGTATAGTCATAAAGGGCCTTGTTTGCGCGTACAAGCTGGGCCAGCTTGTATTCTCCATCCGGATTAGTGTCGCTCTTTATGGGGTCGCACCAGCAGAAATTATCCAGACAGGCACAGTGATCCGGGTCGCCGCCTGTGCATACATAGTTTCTCACCGCCTCGTCCAGTGCGCACGCGACCATGTGATAGGTATCGAGGTCGGAATACCGCGGGGCAATCCCGTTGGAGACAACAATACCCTCCATGCTGTCGAGCAGTGGACGGATAACCGCTGCATCCGATGGTCCGTCAAGATCCATGCCGCACAGGGGTTTTATAACTGAACCCCCCTGAACCTCATGATCATACTGTCGTATCACAGTCTCTTTTGAGCATATATTGAGGCGGCCCAGCATTTTTTTGAGCAGCTCATTGTGATTATCCGTATCAGGTATATCAACCCTCGGCGTTGCCGGTCTGTCCCACACGGCCTTCAGGTGCATGCGGGGCAGGCCATTGTGCATGAAGTCAAGGTTCAGCCATGCCACGGTTTTTCCCTCATAGGTGCAGTGGAATACGCCGGAGTCTGTGAATTCCCCGATGACCGTGGATTCCACCCCCATCTCTGCCGAGAGGGCAAGGAAGGCTGCAATGTGTGCCTTTTCAACGGCCAGGGTCATACGTTCCTGTGCCTCTGAAACCAGGATTTCCCAGGGATTCAGGCCCTGATATTTCAGGGGGGGTTGCTCAAGGTCCAGGCGACACCCCCCGCAGAGTTCAGCCATTTCGCCTACAGAGGAAGACAGCCCTCCGGCCCCGTTATCCGTTATGCCCCGATAGAGTCCCTTGTCTCTGGCCTTCAGGAGAAAATCCGTGAGTTTTTTCTGCGTGATGGGGTCTCCTATCTGGACAGCGGAGGTAGGCGATCCCTCATGTATTTCTTCGGATGAAAAGGTTGCGCCGTGGATGCCGTCTTTCCCTATCCGGCCGCCGGACATAACGATGAGGTCCCCTGGTTCAACGTGTTTTTCGTGAGATGGTTTGCCGTTGATCACGGAAGGCATGATGCCGCCTGTGCCGCAGTATACCAGAGGTTTTCCAAGAAAGCGTTCATCAAAGACCAGGCAGCCGTTTATGGTCGGTATCCCGGACTTGTTGCCTCCATGTTCCACACCCTCACGCACCCCTTCAAAGATCCTTCTTGGGTGCAGGATCCGTTCAGGCAGTTCTTTGTCATAAAAAGGAGAGGCAAAACAAAATACATCTGTGTTGAATATCAGCTGTGCCCCGATACCCGTGCCAAAGGGGTCTCTGTTTACACCTACAATGCCGGTAAGTGCCCCTCCATAGGGATCCAGGGCCGAGGGAGAGTTGTGGGTCTCTACCTTGAAGACAAGGTTATGTGTATCATTGAAACGGATAATGCCTGCATTGTCCGTGAATACGCTTTTACAGATATCGTTTTTACCCTTTGCTTTTCGGATTTTTTTTGTAGCGCCCTGGATATAGCTCACAAAGAGGGAGGATATCTCTTCGGTGTGCCCTTTTTCTTCATAGGTGATAATGGCATTGAATATCTTGTGTTTGCAGTGTTCTGACCATGTCTGGGCCAGGACTTCCAGCTCCACGTCGGTAAGGCTGTCCAGTCCGGCCTTTTTCCGTTCAGCTATAATTTCCGACCTTTGCATATATACCTGAATGGCCCTCATCTCTTCCAGGGACAAGACCAGTGTTCGCGTCCTGGAGAGGTCCATAAGACCCTTGTCATCGAGGTCCATGGAGATATCTTTTGTTTTAGGCACAGAGGTATCCACAACCCTGGGTATATAAGGAGCAAGGGTTGCCATGTCCGCGGGGGAAAGGATCCGGTAGAATTCAATGAGTTCGTTTGCAAGACACCCGGCGGCAATTTCATTTACCCGTGTCTTATCCAGGGGTGTCTTTAAGAGGTACCCCGTTGAATGATATACCGGGATGTCCTGATTCGTGACAAGCCCGAGCGCATATCTGGCGCTGTGGCCGACATTATCCGTTACCCCGGGCCTGTACCCTACCTCAATATACCAGTCAAAATCCATTGTAAGCGGGGCGTCAATGGCAATATTTTGGATGACCGGATCGCAGAAGGCCTCTTTAAGGGACATCTCCGACAGTATGGTGGCCGTTGATGCCGTATCCATTGGTGTAGTATCAGGTGGTGTAGTATCAAGGGTATATATATCCAGGTACCTGAGCGATGCGATCGGCGTATTCGGACCAAAGGCCGCCAGGATCTGTTTTTTTATACGTTCACCACGGGCGTCAAAAAGGCCTTTTTTGAGGGCTATTTCCACCCTGCGAGCGGTTTTTTTATCCCCTTGCGCTGGCAATGTTCAGGCCTTCCTTTTGTTCATGCCTTTCTTTGCATTTGACACAGAGTGTGGCAAAAGGCATTGCCTTGAGTCTCTTGATGGGGATTTTATCTCCACATTCCTCACACAAACCGTATTCTTCCTGTTTCATCTTTTCCAAAGCGGTTTCTATCTGGCTAAGTTTTGCCCGGTCCCTTGTGTCCAAAAGAAGATCAAAGTCTCTGGACTGTTCCATGTCAGCCGTATCAAATATATCCCCGATGTCACGTTGTTCCGAAAGATTGTCGGCAACCACCTTCTTTTTTAATGTGGCGATAAGGTCAGTATGCATCTCTAAAAGGACATCCTTTATCTCAAGGATTTCTTTTTCTCTATCCATATATTCCTCCCTGGTCTTTATAAGAGATGGAGTTTTATAACTGAAAAAACAGAAAAGTCAACTATATTATCCCCTGATTGTTGGTGCGGGCAGGTATATTTCAGGGCCGGCCGTCTCCTATATCCCCTGAAATATTTCACAGGCCACCATGTCTCCCTGCGTGGCGACTGCCACTTGTTTGGGCAGGACGATAAAGCAGTTTCCCTTTGCCATGGATGAGAGGATACCGGATCCCTGGGGTCCGCTTGGATATACGCAGAGTTCCTGGTTTTCCATCTTCAGGACGCCCCGGACATAATGCCTGCGGTCGGTCTTTTTTTTGATCTCCTGCATGAGCCTGGCCCTCACTCTTGGGGGTTCGATGTCAAGCGATCCCATCATTTTGAGTATGGCGGGCCGGGCGAACTGGTAGAAGGAGACCATGGTGGATACCGGGTTTCCGGGAAGACCTATGGCCGGTATATGGTTAATCATACCAAAGGCCAGGGGCTTGCCGGGTTTCATCTCCACCTTCCAGAACTCCATGGAGTTTGAACCCTGGGTCATGATCTCCTTGACGAGATCATAGTCGCCCATGGAGACCCCCCCGGAGGTAAGGATCAGGTCTGCCCTGCATGCCTGCCCAAGTTTTTTTTCAAGGTCTTCTTTGTTGTCCTGTGCAATGCCCAGGTAAAGGGGCTCTGCGCCAAGGGCTAGGACCATGCCTATCATGGTATAGGAATTGGATGCATATACCTTTCCCTGGGATATATCCTGATCCATGTCCAGGATTTCATCCCCGGTGGAAAGTATGGCCACCAGAGGACGCTGATGGACATGCACCAGGAAACGTCTTATCGAGGCAAGGATACCCATCTGGGCGGGCCCTATATATGAGCCTCTTTCAAGAACGACACTGTCTTTTTTGAGGTCTTCCCCCTTAAATCGTATATTTTCCATTTTTTTCGGGGCCTTTTTTATGATTACCTCGTTGCCGAGTTCCTCTGTATCCTCCCTCTTTACAACGGCATCTGCCCCCGGCGGTATGGGTGCTCCGGTCATTATCCTCACCGTTTCAAGACGGGTGATTCCTCTTTGAGGCATATATCCCGCAGGCAGGTCGTAGATCACATTGAGCCGCGTGGGGGCGTCGTTGATATCCTCTGTGCGCAGAGCATAGCCGTCCATTGCGGAGTTGTCCTGCATGGGTATGTCTATGGCCGAGCATATGTCCTCGGCCAGGAATGTGCCCAGTGCCCCTTCCAGTGAGACCTTTCGGGGCGGGAGTGCCTTGATGTGTGACAAGATTTTTTCTCGAGCCTTTTCAACCTTTATCATGGGTATGGACTCCTTTTTCTGTAATGCCATTTGTATTTGACTCTATGGCCAGAACATATTGGAATCGGGCAGTTAAGTCAAGATTGTACAGGCAGACACCGATACAGGGAAACATGTCAGAAAAGGAGCAATTGAAGGCCCTTGATGTTGAGCTGAAGAAGGTGGCAGCATTGGACGGAGAGATGTCCATCGTGGTCGTTCCCCTGAAATACAGAGACAAGGCCATTGCCGGAAAGAGGGATATGGACACCCTGGTTGAATTCCGGGAATATATTATCATAGGAATGTTTGGGAGTACCGTGGATGATGCCTCGTCCGTTTTTTTGTCTGTACCCAAGGGTGTAGCGGCCTTTCCCATGGACGGCAAGGATATACGCACACTGTTTTTCCTTGCCCTGGACCGGCTGCGCATGATGGACTCTTCTTCGTGGGTCAGACGTCTCTGGGACAGTGTCCAGGAGACGCCTTATCATGACAAGGGACAGTCTCCGGAAGATCGGTTTATCGTTGCGAGTTTTTATCAGTTCTATTTTTTTATCTCCACCCATACAGGGGAGATGGGTAAGGTCTTTTCCGATATACCTCCCTCTGAACAGCAATGGATCAGGGACCTTTTGCCCTGCGGCGTGACAGACCGGATACTGCCTCTGGAAGCGGCTGACCAATATGAAACACAGGAGGTGGACGAGCTTTTTTATGCCTGGGCATACCAGCAGAGGCGGGCAGACAAGCTGGAAAAGGGGAGAAAGACACTTCGAAAGTTCCGCAATATCGAGCATCTTTTTACCCTTCCGGCCATCTCCAGCCAGATTATCGATATGGCGGAAGATCCCCTTGTAGGGGCATCAAGGATGGCGGGTGTCATTGAAAGGGACCCTGTTTTGACCTCCAGGCTGTTGAAGGTGGTCAATTCCGCGTTTTATGGGTTTCATCGCCAGGTGGATTCCGTGGAGCATGCGGTTGTTATCCTTGGTAATGAGGAGGTGATAAACCTTGCATTTGCCATTGCCATCTACAGGGTTATGGGGGGGCTTCCGCAGAGGGACGCCGCCTTTTTATGGGAGCATTCACTGATGGTTGCCTTTCTGGCGCAATGGCTGGGATCCATTATGGGGTACCCTGCAAAAAAAAGCATGTTTTATACCCTCGGCCTGCTTCATGATCTGGGTAAGATTATTCTTTTTGAGAGCGGAGAGGCAAAGGGGGGGGTCGATGCCGTGTCCGGGCTGGAGAATCTTGCGGCAGAAGAACAGGATGTAGGTTTTTCGCACGCAGAGATGGGGGCCTATGTTGCGGAAAGGTGGAATTTGCCTGCAGCGATCGTTGACGGTATTATGAATCACCATATCCCGTGCAAGGCAGAAGACATGGATGTGGCCACCGTAGTGCACCTGGCCGATATTATTGCCCATATGGGATGTATTGAGATGTCAGAGGTCAGTTGTGCGGTCATGAGGTTTATGAACGAGAAAAAAGACAGGATTCCTTCTGCAGAAAAGGTAAAAAAGGCATATGCTGAGACGGCATCAAAGGTAAAGTGCCTTATGGAACAATAGACAATGAATGAGCATATTCAGCGAATACTTGAAGAACGCCTTGTGTCAATGGAAAAGGCATATGAACGCAAGATCGCCGAGCTGTCTCTCCTTAAGGAGCTGGGGGGTGCGCTCAAAAAGACCAGCCTGTCCCAATGGAGTGAGCTGTTTTTGCGTCAGCTTGACATCATCAAGCAGCATACCGGGATATACTCGGTGTCTGTTATGCTGGTTGATGAAAACACTCAGAGTCTTTTTGTGGTAAGCGCCTCTGCGATGAAGGCTAAACAGGGAAGAAAACCCATCTCCCTGAAAAAGGGAGAAGGCATTGCTGGCAAGGTGTTTGAGGCCGCTGAAACCCTGTATATCCCAGATGTTACACGTGATCCTAACTTCAGCGACAGGGGAACAAGACAGACCGGAAGCCTTGTATGCGTTCCGATTGTCTCTGAAGGAATTTGCACAGGGGTCTTGAACTTCAGGGATAATGTCCCCGATGCCCTGGGCCGGGATGACCTGCGATTTTTTGATCTCATAGCCGACCAGCTTTCCATTACCGCATCCCTTGTAAAGACATACCAGAGCCTTATGGAGATGGAGGGAAAAAGGATCAATTTGAGCCGGTATTTTTCACGGGGGCTGGCAGAGCATTTGGTTGCGGATGAACGTATGACTCAGCTGGGCGGTGAAAAACGCATGGTTGCAGCCATGTTTGCGGATATTACCGGGTTTACCTCAAAGGTGGAGTCCCACTCCGTTGAGGAGGTGGTGGAGGTCTTGAACCGCTATTTTGAAACCGTGGTTCCTCTTATTTTCAAATATGGTGGCATGCTGGACAAGTTTTTGGGAGACGGAATCATGGCGGTATTCGGCATACCAAACAGCCAGGACAGGGATCCGTTGAGCGCGGTTGAGTGCGCCATTGATATACAGAAGGGCATGAATGCCCTGAATCTCTCCCTGAAAAAAGATGGGCTGTTTGTCATAGATGTCGGGATTGGTATTGCAAGCGGTATTGTCCTGGCTGGCAATATCGGAACCCGGGAACATATGAATTATACGGTGATCGGTGATCCGGTTAATCTTGCCCAGAGGCTTGAGGCTCTGAGTTTGTCCGGACAGATCGTGGTTTCAGGTATATGTGCGGAGCTTGTGCAGGTTCAGGCCCACGAGAGGATCTCGTTTGATCCGGTGGGCGAGGTGTCGATAAAGGGGATTACCAGGGATGTGAGTCCCATGAGGGTCGTATTCCAAGCGGCTGTCCGATAATGCACCAGGGTTGTCGTCCTGAATAAAACGGAAGATTTTATCGGGAACCCCTGTTATGATGAACTCGCATAATGTAATTTTTCAATAAACGACGGCACCTTTGAAAGGGCGGTATTGATTATTATCGATGTCATGTTCGCCTGCTAAGTGTGCCGCACAAGGCAGGCCTGCCTGCAGCAGGCAGGCGAGGGTGACGGTTATCCTTGTCCTCTGCTCCTCAGCGGCGAGGTTTTTTCCCGTCCTTGTTTGTGAGCGCAGCTCATGCGGGTTTATACAAAGGTTTGTTCCCGGGTAGTACCCTGATAATTTACAATGCTGGAACCCCTGGAGATAGTCTGGATAATATATCCTTGAAAAATGAGGTACCATTCATTATTGTCTTGACAGCCGTTCATATCAATGATTTATTTTTTATAATTGTATATGTCTTGGGCAATGTGGGCATTGCCTGGTGCATAAAGGATTAGGGTATTTCACAAAGGTAAATAAGGAGGGTAGTTATGGAAGCAAGAGATGTCTACTTTGTAGATGGCGTGCGCGTATGGTTTGGAAAGGCCAGGCCCAACGGTGTTTATTATACCACACGTGCAGACGACATGGTTGTCAAACTGATTCGAGAACTGGACCGAAGGAACCCCGGTGTCCCCTTTGATCAGGTGGATGACAATGTATGGGGTGCAACCACCCAGAGCGGAGACCAGGGAACCACCATGGGAAGGACTTCGGTTATTGCCGCTAATTTGCCTTTCAACGTTCCGGGTATATCCGTGGACAGGATGTGCGCTGGTGGAATGAGTGCGCAGGCCTTTGGCGGTTCCGAGATTGCCGCCAATGCGGCGGACATCATCGTTGCAGGCGGCGTGGAGCACATGGGGCATCATCCCATGGGCCAGGGTGCGGATCCCAATCCCAGGATCATCAGTGAAAAAAAGGTGGAGGTCAAGTATTTCAACATGGGTAACACCGCGGAGAAGCTGCATGACTGGATGCCGGAGCAAGGTGAAAAATCCGTAACCAAGGAAGAGGCGGACGAGTATGCCTATTATGTGACAAAGAATTATTTCAAGGCGCTTGAGGACGGTTATTATGATGATCAGACCGTCAATATGGCCACTTTTACCCCGGACGGATGGAAGGTCGCATACAAGGATGAGCAGGCAAGGTCAGACGCTACACTGGAAGGTATGAAGAACCTGCCCACGCCATTCAAGGCCAATGGAAAGGTTACACCCGGCAATGCCTCTGGTCTAAATGACGGGGCTGCAGTATCTTTGCTCATGTCAGGTGACAAGTGCAGGGAGCTGGGGATCAAGCCCAAGATGAAGCTTATCGGCTATGCCTTTGAAGGCGTGGATCCTTCCGTCATGGGATGGGGGCCGGTGCCTGCCACTGAAAAGCTTTTCAAGCGTTATGGTTTTGCAATGAAAGATATGGATATTATCGAATTGAATGAGGCCTTTGCTGTACAGGCCGTGGGTTTTATGAAGCATTTTGACATGAAACTGCCCATTGACCCCAGAATGAACCCCTATGGCGGCACCATTGCTATTGGTCATCCCCTGGCAACTTCCGGTGTAAGGCTCAGCATACAGCTTGCAAAGGACTTTGAACTGAATCCAAAGGCAAAGTATGGCCTGTGCACCATGTGCGTAGGACTGGGTATGGGTGGAGCAACCCTGTGGGAAAACATGGCAGGCAAGGAACTGTAGGAGGCTATTATGGCAAAATATATAACTGAATGTAAGCTTAATTTTTACAACTCAAAAAAGGCCGGAAAAATCGCCCTTGTTACCATGGATAATGGCGAAAGCTATAAAAAACCCAATACATGGAGCGAAGAGGCCCTGGATTCTTTGAGCAAGGTCCTTGATATCGTTGAGAAAGATCCGGATGTAAAGGGCTGGCTGTTCACGGGTAAGCCCTTTATCTTCAATGTCGGGGCGGACATCATGAGCATTGATCCTGATATATCCCGGGATCAGGCCGTAGAGATGGGCCGCGGAGGTCACGAGGTATTCAAGCGGATTATGGGCCTTGATATCCCGACCGTGGCTGCCATCAACGGGGCTGCCATGGGCGGTGGTGTTGAAGTAGGACTCTATCATGATTACAGGACCATTTCAAAATCACCCGGAGGATGCGATCACTATGCACTTCCCGAGTGTTTTTTGGGCTTGGTTCCCGGCTGGGGCGGAACCCAGCTTGTTCCAAGGATTGCAGGCCCCCAGGTGGCAATAGATATTATCATCAAGAACCCGCTCAGCCAGAACCGCATGATCAAATCAACCAAGGCCTTTGAATATGGCCTGGCGGACAGGCTTATTGATCCTGTTGAATTTATGGATGATTCCATCAAGTTTCTTGAGGGAATCATCACTGGCGAGGAAAAGGTCGAAAAGAAGGCAGTTGATCCCAAGATGAGTGATGAGCTCTATACGGAGACCAAGGCCTTTATCAATGACAGGGTACATTCCGGTGCCATTGCCCCATATCGTGCATTGGAACTGATAAAGGGTGCAGGCGAATGGACACTGGATGATGGGCTGGAGCAGGAAAATCAGGCCCTGGCTGATATGATCAAGTCTCCCCAGGTCTTAGCCGGAATCTATTCCTTTGACCTTACACAGAGAAGGGCAAAGAAACTGCCTGGTCGTCCAGAGGGTGTTCAGAGCGCCAAGATCAAAAAGATCGGCGTTATCGGAGCCGGGCTCATGGCCTCACAGATGGCCTTGCTTTTTGTGCAGAGACTGCAGATCCCCATTGTTATGAAGGATATCAAGCAGGAGTTTGTTGACAAGGGGCTTTCCTATATCAAGGAGCAGCTGGAAAAGAAGGCCAAAAAGGGCCGCCTCTACGGTGGAGATGCCAGATGGATGGCAGAGGATCTCATAACCGGAACCACCACATACGATGGTTTTGAGGACTGTGATTTCGTGATCGAGGCTGTATTCGAAGAGATAGGGATCAAGCAAAAGATCTTTGGTGAACTGGAAGGGGTTTGTAAACCAGAGTGCCTTTTCCTGACCAATACCTCGTCTCTGGATATCACGGAGATGGCAAAGGGTCTTAAAGATCCATCACGTGTTGTGGGTTTCCACTTTTTTAACCCCATTGCGGTTATGCCCCTGATCGAGATCATCCGGGCGGAAAAGACATCGGATGTCACACTTGCAACGGCCTTTGACCTTGCAAAGAAGCTCAAAAAGACCCCGGTGAGCATCAAAAACGCACCCGGCTTTTTGGTCAACCGTCTGCTCCTTGCCATGATGGACGGCATGTTCCGGTGCCTGGATGAGGGCGCTGGTTTTGTCCAGTCGGATAATGCCCTTGCAGAGGTGGGTTTCCCCATGTCTCCGTTCACCCTTGCCGGGCTGGTCGGTCCTGCCATCGCTCTTCATGTTGAGGAGACCCTCAATGCGGCATGGCCGGATCGCTTCAAGGTCTTTGAGGGGCTCCAGAATCTGGTGAAACTCAAAAAGCCCAATATCCTTGTCTTCACAGAAACGGGTATAGATGTGGACCCGGAGATCAAGGCAGGCTGGCCCCAGGGCGACAAGACCTTCACGGACCAGGAGATTGTGGACCGTGTCATGGAAAGACTCGCTACGGAGATCGGGCTTATGCTTTCTGAGGGTGTAATCGCATCACCAAAGGACGTGGATACTGGCATGATCATGGGTGCAGGCTGGCCCTTCTTCATGGGCGGCATCACCGTGTATCTCGATCAAAAGGGTTATGCAGAAAAGGTAAATGGTAAAAAGTTTCATCCTGGAAACCTTATGGATGATTAGTTAGATCCCCTATCCGCCGGGCAATGTCTGCCCGGCGGGTTTTTTAAAAGTCCCTGCCTCCTGATTTTTTGATATGCTCACGTATTAGATCGTAATCCCCGTGACAGGGGTGTGACACAACAGGCCTCCCCACCCTTCTGGACAGGAGTATGCTATTGATGATATGTGAATCAAAATACACAGTGCAGATCCACAAGTGACCCTCTGCAGGAAGGAAGGGTGTTATCTGTGGAGGAGGAATGGGGCTTCAAATGAATCAGAATATCGCTGTGATCGACGATGAACCTGATATCCTGCATCTTCTAAGCCTGAACCTGAAAAAGGCCGCCTTTGAGGTCGATACCTTTGCCAATGCCGGCTCTTTTATGGCATCCTTGAGGCACACCCTGCCGGATTTGATCATCCTGGACCTGATGCTGCCCGATGAAGACGGGTTTGATGTCTGTCGTGAGCTCAAGGCCGACCCGCGTTTCGAATCGATCCCCATCATCATGCTGACTGCCAGGGTACATGAGGCAGACAAGGTCAGCGGGCTGGAGCTCGGTGCTGACGACTATATCACAAAGCCCTTCTCCCCCCGTGAACTGGTGGCGCGGGTAAAGGCGGTCCTGCGCCGGGGGCGCGGGCAATCCCGGGAATACATCCGTATAGATGACATCATCAATATCGATGTCCAAAGATACCAGGTCAGTGTCAAAGACCGCCAGATCAAGCTCACGCCGGTGGAATTCAAGATTCTGCACCTATTGGCCTCCCACCGTGGCAGGGTTTTTTCGCGCGATAAGATCCTCGACCACCTCTGGGGCAATGAAAAGGCAGTCATCGACCGCACTGTCGATGTGCATATCAAGAACCTGCGCGACAAGCTCCAGGAGGCGGGCAGCCTGATACTGAATATCCGCGGGGTGGGGTACAAGATAGAGGAATGAGGAAGCCAATCTTTTTAAGAATCCTGGCGGGTTATATTTTGGTCACCGTCATCACGACCGTTATTGTCCTTTTGTTTGCCTTCCACAGCATTAGGGACGCGCACATCCAGAATGCCAGAGAGCACTTGAGACGCCTGAGTGCCGCTGTTGAGTACACGATTGTCCCCATGCTGGAAGAGGGGGATCTCCAGGCGCTCAATAAATTGATAGGTGAACTGGGAGAATGCATTGATGCCCGTATCACGCTTATCGCCCCTGATGGACGGGTGCTGGCCGACTCCGAGAATGATCCAGCCGGGATGGAGAACCATGCCACCAGACCCGAGGTCAGGCAAGCCCTGTCCGGGCTAAGCGGTTCTTCGCTACGCCATAGTGAGACTTTGGGCAAGGACATGCTCTACATGGCGATACCTTTGAACGCCCCCCCCGGGGTCTTGCGGCTTTCTCTGACCCTTGAAGATATCGAGACCTTGCTTGAGAAACTGCAGGTGCGTATCATCCAGGTGGCCATGGGCATGATCTTGCTGGTAACACTGGTGGCGATGATTTTTTCCCACCATATCTCCAGACCTGTATGGGAGTTGCATAGGGCATCGACACAGGTGGCCTCCGGCGATTTTGACATACACCTTCATCCTCATGGAAACGACGAGCTGAGTGATCTGGCCCAGGGCTTCACTTCAATGACCGAACAACTGGCGTCCTCTTTTTCCGAGATTTCGCGTCGCAATGAAGAGCTGGAGGGCATTATATCTTCCATGTCCGAGGCCTTGCTGGTCCTGGACAAAGACGGTCGTATAATCCTTTACAATGACAGTGCCCTCAAAGTTATCTCTACTGGAGATATCAAGGGGCGCTACTATTGGGAGGTCCTGCGTTCCGAGCACATTGACAACCTTTTTGAGCGGGCCAGAAGACAAAGCCATAGTGAACAGATAACCTTAGGCGAACGCGTTTACCTCTTGAGCGCCACCCCGCTACCCCTGGAAAAGGCCGTCATCCTGCTATTACATGACATCACCGAGAGTGTCGAGATGGACAGGATGAAAAAAGATCTGGTCGTGAATGTCTCACACGAGCTGCGCACACCTCTGACCGCGATCAAGGGTTTTACAGAGACCCTGCTCGATGAATCCGACGCGCACACGGCAGAGTACCTCATGATCATCCAACGCCATACAGACAGGCTCATCAACATTGTCAATGATTTGCTCGATCTCAGCGCCCTGGAAGAGAGCGCCACCCATCGCAATATTGAACAGGTCGACCTCAAGGAGCTTGTCACCAAGGCCCTCACTGTTTTTGAGCAGCGGGCACGTGCCAAGGGACTGGAGATCAAAGTCGAGGCCCAGCCTGATCTCCCCCCCATCGAGGCAGACCCCTTTGTCCTGGAACAACTCTTTACCAACCTGATCGACAATGCCGTCAAGTATACCGAACACGGAGAGATCCTGATCACATTGAAAATGCCCATGGACGATCTCGTTATCACGGTCAGTGACACCGGCATCGGCATCCCCAAGGAACACATCGCAAGGGTTTTTGAACGTTTCTATGTCGTCGATAAATCGCGTTCACGACGCCAGGGGGGGACCGGCCTGGGACTGGCCATTGTCAAGCATATCGTATCAGCACATCATGGAGATGTCAGTCTTGCAAGCTCCCTCAATAAGGGTACCACCTTTACCATCGAGCTACCCATCACACAGCCGTCTTAACCAAAATTTAACACATTATTTATCCTTCCTTAACATATTCTCGCTAGGAGATTCTCAAGTTATCAAAAAGGAGGCATCAAATGAGGATAAGTAAGATGTTGTTGAAGAGAGGGCTGTTTATAGGTTTGATCCTGACCATGTGCTGTTTTGGGCAAGGCCTGGCCGCCTCTGGGGCGGAGATCACGATCAAGGGTTCTACCACTGTATTGCCTATCGCCCAGCTCGCGGCCGAGGAATTCATGGATGCACACCCTGAAGTCGACATCTCGGTCCAGGGCGGGGGCTCCGGTATGGGTATCGCTTCTTTATTGGATGGTACGACCGAGATCGCCACGGCCTCCCGCAAGATCAAGGCCAAAGAGCTCGGGCGGGCCAGGGCAAATGGTATCCAGGTCGTGGAGACCCCCATTGCCGTAGATGGTATCGCTGTCATCATCCACCCGACGAACAAACTGAAGGACCTCTCTATCCAGCAGATAAGGGCTGTCTATACTGGAGATATCTCCAATTGGAAGGGAATAGGGGGTAAGGATATGAAGATCGTGGTCATCTCACGAGACACCTCCAGTGGGACCTTCGAGACCTTCGAAAAACTGGCCCTCAACAAACAAAAGGTGCGTCCTGATGCCCTGACTGTCGCCTCTAACATGACTGTGGCCAGAACCGTGGCCCAGACCCCTGGGGCAATCGGGTACGTTGGGCTGGGCTATATCACCAAGCGTGTCAAGGCGCTCAGTGTCGACAGGGTTGAATGTACCCGGGAGACAATCAAATCCGGACACTATCCCCTTGCCCGGGAGTTGTTCATCTATACCGATGGCCAACCTGCAGGCCAGACCAGGGAATTCATCGACTATATCCTGAGCACAGAGGGACAGGACCTGGTCAGGGCCGAAGGCTTTATAGGCATCAGGTAAGACAGTGTTTGTTGCATGCGCCTGGATTACGCAACAAGGGAATGGAGCCGCTATGCTGAAGATCAGGGAAACCATCTACAAGTACTTGTTCACCATCTTCGCCTTTGCCTCGCTGATCTTCCTGGCAGGGATCATCATTGTCCTTCTTAAGGAGTCTCTGCCGGTTTTTGCCGAGGTGGGCCCTTTTAAGTTCCTTTTTAATAAATTCTGGTACCCCACCTATGAGCCCCCTGAATTCGGGATCCTTTCCCTGGTGGTGGCCTCGGTGATCATCACCCTGGGTGCCATGTGTGTATGTGTGCCGGTGGGCCTCGGCAGCGCCCTGTATCTCCACGAGATCGCGAGCCCGACCCAAAGGGCAATCTTGAAGCCGGTCATCGAAATTCTGGCCGGCATCCCCTCCATTGTCTACGGTTTTTTTGGCATGGTCATTGTGGCGCCCTTTCTCCAGGACCTGCTTGGCATCCCCACCGGCTTATGCGCCTTTACGGCCAGTCTCGTGCTGGGGATCATGGCCACCCCCACGGTCTGCAGCATTGCCGAAGACGCCCTCAGTTTTGTCCCCCGGAGCTTTCGTGAGGCATCTTTGGCCCTGGGCGCCAATCGCTGGCAGACCCTTACACGGGTTACCATGCCCGCGGCCGGGTCCGGGATCTCAACCGCTGTTGTCCTGGGGATGAGCCGGGCCGTGGGTGAGACTATGACCGTGTTGATGGTCGCTGGAGGCGCGGCGGTCATCCCAAAATCGTTCTTTGATCCGGTCAGACCGATGACAGCCACCATCGCTGCCGAGATGGGCGAGGCTGTCATGGGCAGCCCCCACTTCCACGCGCTTTTTGCCATTGGGCTGATCCTCTTTCTGATCACGCTGATCTTCAACATTGTCACCGAGATAGCAAGCCGCCGTTTTCGCATCAAACTGGGCCTGGGGAGGTAGAGATGGACATTGCAAACACCGGCAAGGTAAACGCCCTGGGGGCGGACAAAAAACGCTACACGGATCTGCAACAAGCCCTGGGGTTTGGCCTGCTCTTTGCCAGTATCCTCTTCTGTCTTTTTTTTCTGGGTTCTATCATATTTTTTATCGCCGAGCGCGGCCTTGCTGTCATCTCCTGGGAGTTTCTGACAGAGGTGCCTAGGCGGGCCATGACCAAGGGTGGGGTGGCCCCGGCCATCGTTGGGACCATCTACCTCACAGTCGGCGCCATAGCCTTTGCCCTGCCACTCGGGCTGGCATGTGCCATTTATCTCTGCGAGTACGGCCCCAGGAGCATCGTGGTCAATATCATCCGTTTGAGCATCAATAACCTGGCCGGGGTACCCTCGATCGTATTCGGACTCTTTGGCTTTGCGTTTTTTGTCAAGGTCTGCGGCTTCGGGGTCTCGATCCTCTCAGGGGCGTTGACCCTGGGCATCATGGCCTTGCCCGGGATCATCTCCGCCTCACAGGAGGCCATCCTGGCGGTGCCCCAATCATACAAAGAGGCCTCCCTGGCCTTGGGGGCCACCCAATGGCAGACCATCAAAAAAGTCGTGATTCCCTCGGCCATGCCCGGGATTCTCACCGGGGTCATCCTGGGTATCGGCCGGGTGGCGGGTGAGACCGCCCCGATCCTTTTTACCGCGGCGACCTTTTATACGCGCGGCTACCCGGATTCCATTTTTTCCGAGGTCATGGCCCTGCCATACCATATTTACGCCCTCATGACCGAGGGCACCCACCCAGAGGTCCAGACCCAGATTGCCTATGGCTGCAGCCTGATACTGCTGTGCCTGGTCCTGGGCATCTCCGCTTTTGCAATCATTTTGAGACAAAGGAGCAACTATGGATCCTAATGTCAAGATCAAGGCCGAAGAGATCGATTTTTACTATGGCAAGACCCGTGCCCTCAAGGGCATCAACCTGGAGTTTAAGGCCAACAGGGTGACCGCCCTGATCGGACCATCCGGCTGCGGCAAATCCACCTTTATCCGGTTGCTCAATCGCATGAACGACCTCATCCCAGGGGCCAAGGTCGAAGGCAGGCTCAGCATGGACGGAAACGACCTGTATTCCCCCAAGGCCGATGTGGTCAGACTCAGACGGCAGGTGGGCATGGTCTTTCAGAAGCCCAACCCCTTTCCCAAGAGCATTTTTGACAACATCGCCTATGGGCTCAGGATAAACGGGGTGCGTGACAGGGCCTTTATTGAGGAACGCGTGCGCGAATCGCTCAAGAAGGCCGCCATCTATGAGGAGGTCCAAAACCGGCTCAATGACAATGCCCTGACTCTCTCGGGCGGTCAGCAGCAGCGGTTGTGCATCGCCCGCTGCCTGGCGATAGAGCCGGAGGTGATCCTCTTTGACGAGCCCTGCGCCAGTCTGGACCCCATCTCCACCCGCAAGATCGAAGAGTTGATCTTGCAGCTCAAACAAGACTATACTATCATAATCGTGACCCACAATATGCAACAGGCAGCACGGGTATCTGATGACACGGCCTTTCTATATTTGGGGGAGCTGGTGGAATTCGGTCCCACCCAGGAGTTGTTTACCGTACCCAGGCAGAAGATGACCGAAGAATATCTTTCAGGGAGATTCGGCTGATGATCAAGGGCATCTTTTTCTGCACCCTCTGTTGCCAGTTCACAGATGGCCCAGGGGTCGGGATTTGGATCCACAAGGCTTTTGTCGATCCAATCGCTGGTGATACGCCTTCAGAAAGGTCAGGGACGAAATCAAGGTCTGTATACAGGGTGCCTTTGCCCAAGAGGTCCTAAGGGAGGAACAATGTTAGAAGAGACCAAACTCATTGCAATCAAAAAGGAACTGATCACCTTTGCCACCCTCGTAGAGGGCATGATCGAGGGCAGTATCGTCGGGCTCAAGTCCAAGGATGAAGATTTGTTACAGAAGATTATCACCAGGGATGAACCCAGGTGTAATGACTTTGATATCACCCTCGAGGAGAGGTGCATCGCCATGATCGCCCAACATCAGCCGGCGGCCAAGTCGCTCAGGACGATCCTGATGATGCTCAAGATCATCCACACACTGGAGCGTATGGGCGACCATGCCGTCACCCTTTGCGAGAGCGCGCTTTACCTGATCAAACGCCCCCAGGTCAAGCCCCTGATCGATACACCCAAGATGGCCGAGACCGTGATCGAGATGCTCAGGGAAGGGATCTACTCCTTTATCAACGAAAAATCTGCCTTGGCCCAAGAGGTCTGCGAGATGGACAATATCGTCGATCGCCTGCGCGATCAGATCTTTGAGGAGTTGATTGACTTTATGAAAAAAGACCCTGCAACCATCGAGCGCTCTCTGCACCTGATGAAGATCGCGAGCAACCTGGAGAGGGTGGCGGATTTGACCACCAATATCAGCGAAGACATCATCTATATGGTCAAGGGCAAGGTGATCAAACACCACAAGGATCAGCTTGAATGAGGGAATGGGTGTATGCACGTTTGGATATTTGATATAAGGGTTGGCAGACGAGTCAAGACTATGATGGCA
>JAYEKR010000028.1:0-6260 GCA_034661115.1 Thermodesulfobacteriota bacterium
AAAATATCTGGACAGGATCGATGAGCCAGAGGTGTTTGACGAATGCACCCATATGATTATCTCCCAGGTCAATGACATGAAAAAACTGGTGGAAGAATTTTCCGCCTTTGCAAAGATGCCCACAGCTATGCCAATACCAGACGACCTCAACAAGCTGGTCAACGATACTGTCGTGCTTTACAGGCAGGCACATACCAGGATACAATATAATATCTCCCTTGATAAAACCATGCCCCGGGTAGAAATCGACCGGTCGCAGATATCCAGGGCCATCGGGAACCTCCTGGAGAACGCCACCACAGCGGTTGAGATATCCAATAACGCACAAAGGCAGATAACCATAAAAACCCAGTATGACGAGGATGTGCACATTGCCTCCCTGTATATCCTCGACACTGGCGAGGGAATCCCGCCCAATATCATGACAAGGCTTTTTGAACCATATTTTTCAACGACAAAGGGAGGCACCGGACTGGGGCTGGTTATTGTAAAACGCATCATAAACGACCATAATGGATTCATCCGTGTAAGGAACAATGAACCGACTGGAACCATATTCATCATAGAATTGCCGGTAAAGGAAGGAGCTGCATGAACTATACAATACTTATCGTAGATGACGAAAAAACCATCCGCCTGTCTCTCAAGGGGGGGCTGGAGGATGAGGGGTTTAAGATTCTATTGGCAGAAGATGCCCAAAAGGGCCTGAAATGCCTCAATGAAAACGAAGTGGACCTGGTGCTTCTCGATATATGGATGCCAGGCACAGACGGACTTGATATGCTGGAGCAGATGAAAAAATCCAGGCCCGAAATCCCTGTCATCATCATGACCGGACATGGATCCATTGACAACGCGATCCGGGCCACCCGACTGGGCGCCATCGACTTTATAGAAAAGCCCCTGGACCTCAACCGCATTATAGTAACCCTGACCAATGCAATGCACATGAAGACCCTGGAAGAAGAAAACGCCTTTTTGAAGGAACGGACAAGAAAGGACGATGAAATCATAGGTTCTTCACAGACTACCCGGATGCTCAAAGAAAAAATTGACCGCGCCGCACCCTCGGATGCCTGGGTGTTGATCACGGGTGAAAACGGAACAGGAAAAGAACTCGTTGCAAGGAGACTGCATAGATCAAGCAAACGCTCAAAGGGACCCTTTATCGAGGTCAACTGCGCGGCCATCCCGGAAGAACTCATAGAGAGTGAGCTGTTCGGGCATGAAAAGGGTGCCTTTACCGGGGCCACACAACGCAAAAAAGGCAAATTCGACCAGGCAGACAATGGAACCCTTTTCCTTGACGAAATTGCAGACATGTCCCTTTCCACCCAGGCAAAAATACTGCGCATCCTCCAGGAACAACGATTTGAACGCGTGGGCGGCGCAGAGACCGTCCAGGTAAATGTCCGGGTGCTGACCGCCACCAACAAGGACCTGGAAAAAGAGATCGCAGAGGGAAGATTCCGCCAGGATCTCTTCTACCGGCTCAATGTCATCCCGATCCATGTCCCTCCCCTGTCACAACGCAAGGAGGATATCCCGGGGCTTGCCGCGTATTTTCTTGAGATATTTTCCCGCAATGAGGGTAAACCAATAAAGACCATAAGCGAAGATGCCATGAAGATACTCCTGGAACATGCCTGGCCCGGCAATGTCAGGGAACTGAAAAACATCGTGGAACGAATGGTAATCATGTCTCCTGGCAAGACCATAAATGCAGAAGAACTCATGGATCTGGCTCAAAAGCCCTCTTCCATGACACAGGAACTGCTCCATCTGGAAAACCTCCGGGACGCCAGAAACGCCTTTGAAAAAATATTCATCCAGACCAAGCTCATGCAATGCAATAACAATATATCAAAGACAGCGGATCTCATAGGCGTGGAAAGAAGCAACCTGCACCGCAAAATAAAGGGCCTCTGCATTGATTGTGGATGAAAAGACATACCTCAAACCAAAAAAAAGCGGCCGCCTCAAGATCGCCCTTGTCCATCCCAACACCTACAGGGTCGGCATGTCAAACCTCGGCATACACACCCTTTACCGGGGGTTCAATAGGCACCCGGATATCCAATGCGAACGATTTTTTCTGGATCATAACCGGTCCATAGAATCAAAAGAAAGGCTTACCAACTTCCATATCATCGCCTTCAGCATATCCTACGAACTGGACTGGATAAATATGCTCAAGATCCTCATTGCCAACTCGATTCCAGTACAGAGGGCATCAAGGAACTCCGGCCCGATTATCATGGCCGGTGGACCTGCTGTAACACTGAACCCGGAACCAATGGCAGATGCCCTGGATATCGCCTTTCTGGGTGATGGAGAAGATGTACAGCATACCCTGTTCGAGGCCTTTGATCCGGCCAAAGACTATACCGGGTTTCTCGACCGCCTCGAGGGTAAACCTGGAATATACCTGCCGGAAAGGACCTGCCCCGAAATACGAGGAGACAAGATGCAGGGATTTAAGGGTCCACGGCCGATTGTATCGAGGATCGATCCCCTTATCGAACCTGCACGCACCTGCATCATTACCCCTGACACTGTATTTAAGGGTATGTTTTTGGTTGAAACCGCACGGGGCTGTTCCTTCAGCTGCAAATTCTGCACCGCACGCAGGGTGTATCACCCGTTCAGGCCGGTCCCAATCGATAGGCTTGCTATTGCGTTCGACGAGGCCCGGGACTATGGATTGAAACTGGGCCTGGTAAGCGCGGCCCTGAACAATCACCCGGAATCAAAGGCCATGTTTGAAGAGATCTCAAAAAGGTCCCTTTCCATTGCTCCCCCGGCCCTGAGGCCGGGCATGATAAACGCAGAGCTCCTTGATCTCCTTGCCTTTTCCAGGGTAAAAGGGGTGACCCTGGCACCGGAGACCGGATCAGAGGTCCTGAGAAAGGCAATCGGCAAAGGTATATCAAACGAAACCATCATTGAAGACATCCGTACCCTAGTCGCATCCGGCATCTATGACATAAAACTCTACCTTATGACAGGCCTGCCCGGGGAAACCCTCCGGGATATCGATGCCTCCATAGACCTGATCAAACGTATCCGCCAGGTCTTTATCAAGGTCTCAAAAGGCAACAAACGCCTCGGCAGGATTACAGTCAGCATCAACACCTTTATACCAAAACCAGGAACCCCGTTTGAACGTAAGCCCCTGCTGGAACCCCGTGAGGCCAAGGCACGCATAAGGCGCATCACCAGGGGCCTGAAGGGTGTCAGCAATATCACACTGAATCATGAAGGCCCCAAGTGGGCATACATACAGACGCTTCTTGCCAGGGGAGACCGCAGGGTCTTTGATATCGCCCTCAAAATGGCGCAAACAGACACGGGCTCATGGCAAAAGATCCTCAGGGAATCTCCTCTCAACCCGGATTTTTACACCCTGAGAGAAATCCCAACGGGAGAGATCCTTCCCTGGTCCTTTATGTAAACCCGTATGAGCTGCGCTCACAATGAAGAATGAAAAACCATGTCGCCCCAAATCGTCATCCCCGCCTTCGCCTGTCTGCGTGCGACGCACTTCGCAGGCGGGAATGACTGTGGTGGTGTTTTCCTGTTTTCATATAAACCGTTTACGAATGTTCGTGGCGCTTGCGTTTGCTCAGGAGGATGATATCACGGAGGGCCTCTTCGTTTCTGGCCTTCATCCAGCGGTCTTCAAATCCCTCGTGCTGGACAATCTGTGCAATAGCTGCCAGCGACATGAGGTGCATCTGCCGCATATCCTTTGAACCGATCAGGACGAAAACCGCGTGTATATGGGAAGCCGAGGCGTGGTCAAAGATAATGCCTTCTTTACAGCGGCAGAGCATGACATCAAAAACCCCTTCACCTTCAATGATAATGTGGGGGATGGCCAGGCAAGGGGTTAAAGCCGTGGAGCTTTCGGTTTCACGCTCGATCAGGCTTTCCAGGATCTCACTGTCTGAATGCCCAAGTCCCGGGGCCATCTCCCTGGCCACGATCCGAAAAAACTCATCCCTTGTCATGGACCCATTGATATCGATAACCGTGCATTTCTCAATCAGGTGATCGAACCTGTCCTTCAAGATATTGTCACGCTCCTGGATGATCTCCTTGAATTCGGTCTCAAGGAGATGGGCGGTCAGTTTGCGGTCAGTAATCCGTTCAATCAGGTACAACAGTGCAAAATCACGGTTGGTCCTGGTGCCCCGGTAATACAGGTACAGAAAAAGCGAGGCCATAACCAGCAGCAACCCGATCAAAAGGGCGACAGCGCCCATATAAAAGAGGATGCCGGCAAACCCTGCAAACCCAAGGATCTGGACCCACGGATATAGAGGTGAAAGAAATTGCGGTTGATAGTTCTGCAGGTGAGACTCTCTCATAATAATGGTGGAAACACACGAAAACATATAGGTCAGGATCAACACAGAGGAGGCCGCCTTGACAATGGTCTCCAGACTTAAAAAAATAGCGGCGCAGATCATGACCCCTGTTACCAAAATAGAAAAATGAGGGGTATTAAAACGCGTGTTGATCCGGCTGAAAACCGGTGAACACAGTCCATCTCGGCTCAAGGCCAGGGGATACCTGGATGCGGCCATAATACCTGCATTGGCAGCAGACAGGATGGCAAATACCGCTACCAATGTAAACAGATGCCCTCCTGGCGACCCCATGAAGACTGCGGCCCCCATGCTGATCGGGGTTGTGGATCCGCTCAATTGGCCAGGCGTGAGCACACCGATGGTGATAAAGATGACACAGAAATAGGTCAATAATATGATTATCAAAGAAAAAATCATGGCCTTTGGAATATTCCTGCCTGGAGACTTGATCTCTTCGGCAATGCTGGCCACCTTTAAAAGCCCGCCAAAGGCCACAAAGATAAAACCGGCTGCGGCCAGTACCCCCTTTGCACCATGCGTCACAAAGGGCTCAAAATTGTTTACCTCAATGGACGAAACACCAAGGATCATGTAAATCAGGAGCGCACAGAAGATGACAGCAATGAAGACGACCTGGACCTTGCCTGCCTCCTTGATCCCGACCATGTTTATACCGAAAAATATGAGACCGAGAATAATGGCAGTCATATGCACTGGCACTGGCAGCAACAAGGCAGAAAGCGCCGCACAGGCCAATAACTCGACCGCGCTCTTAAGGCACAGGGCAAGCCAGGTGATCAGCCCGTAGATTGCGCCCACGGTCGGGCCCATACTGCGAGAGACAAAGAAATAGGCCCCTCCGGCCTTTGGCATGGCAGAAACCAGCTCGGCCTGTGAAAGCATGCCGGAGATTGCCAGCATGCCGGCAATCACAAACGATACCATCAGACTGGGGCCGGCCTGCGCAAAGGCCATTCCCGGCAGGATAAAAAGACCTGAAAGCATTGCACCACAAGAGATGCTGATAACATCAATCATACTTAAATCACGCTTCAGTTCCATAAACGACTACCCCTCCTCTTCATCATCTTCAGACTTTATATAAACAAAATCCAGAAAATTGCACGATCTTTATATGAAAAAAGCAGGAACACCAACCACTGTCATTCCCACCTGCTAAGTGCGTCGCACGCAAATAGGCGAAGGCGGAAATTCAGTGTTCCAGATGAGTCGCGTTTCTGGACCCCCGCCTTCGCGGGGGTGACGGTTATCTTTGTGATATTTATATGAAAAAAAGGTGCTGGATGCCAGGAGCCAGGCGTCAGGAAAGAAACAAAGACCAAAACATAAGGTGTAAAATCAGATTGTTAGGCCATTTTCATACCTGGTTGTGAACGCAGATCATGCAGGGTTATATGAAAAAATCAGGTTCACAGTTCACGGTTTGCTGCTTTTTTGGACTCTACTGTTTTCGAGTCAAATAACTTGCGCCAGCCCACATGCCTCATTTGCTTCAAGGGCTCAATCTTCATCGCTCTCCAACCTTGAATCCTGAATCATTGAACCGTAAACATTGAACCTGAGTAGTTACTTGATTATTGACACGCCCCGCTGTGGCATGCAATATGACAGGATATTGAGGAGACAGACATGGATATGCAGGGGATGAAAGGAAACTCAAAGATCTATATCATAGGAATTGCTATTGTCCTTGGGATCATCTTTGTCCTGCAGAATTTTGAACAGACCTCGTTTCAGTTCCTTGTCTGGACCATACTTACAGGGCCCAAATGGATCATCATCACCATAACCTTTATCTTGGGAATGGCCTTTGGATATCTTTTGGCCAGAAAAAAACAGGGCTGAAAGATATACAGACATAAT
>JAYEKR010000029.1:0-6248 GCA_034661115.1 Thermodesulfobacteriota bacterium
TGGTTGTATGAAAAAAAGGCAACCATTTACCAAACGGTTACCTCTGACTCTGGGAAACCCCTCAAAAATCCATCCGCCTCAATGACAGGGCAGACCTATGTGTCTGCCCTGTCTCCGGATGGCAACAAACACTTAATCCCCTTTTGCTTTATTATCCTTCATTATCTCATCCATTATCTCATCCAGGCATTTTCTGGCATCTTTTTTGTCCTTGAACTCCTGTTCAAGGGCCTTTTTCAGGTAAAAAACTGCCTCTTTCTGCTTGTCCTGCCGGATCAGTGCCAGGGCCATGTGATAGTTGATCTCAGGCGCGTTCGGCATCTTTTCCAGTGCAAAGGAAAATTGTGATTCTGCGTTTACCGCCATATCTTTTTCAAGATAAACAAATCCAAGTGTATCTGCGATCCTTGGATCCTCAGGGTAGGCATCCTTTGCCTTTTGTGAAAGCTCCATGGCGCGGGGAAGATCCCTCTTTTTTCCTTTGTCTGCAAGGATCCATGCAAGGTTGTTGGCGGCCAGGCCATTGGATGGATCCTTGTCAAGGATATAGTCATATATCTTTTCTGCATCCTTGAAACGTTCCTTTTTCTGGTACAAAAGGGCAAGCATGGTAGCCGCGTTCAGGTCATCCGGGGAGGTGTTGAGGATATTGTTGTATTCATCCATTGCCTTTTGGGTCATATTGTTCCTTGTATAAAAAGAGGCAAGGGCTTGGTTCAGCATGGGATTATCCGGTGCCAGGGCAATGGCCTTGTCCAATTCCCCTAATGCCTCATCCTTTTCCCCGTCTTTTTCAAAAAGGTTGGACAGGATCATATGGCATGCAGTGGTGCTGTTCTGAGAGCATATATCCGAAATTCTGGATATGGTCTTGTCCACGCCCTGTATGCCTGGCGCCATGATCGCATATATACTCAAGGCCTGCGCATTGTCGGGATGCGCTTTGATGGCATCCTTCATGGTTTCAAACGCCTGTTTGTCCCTGCCCTCCGAGAGGTCTGCCAGTACACGCGCATGCTGACTGGCCCATGCATCCGGGCTTATTTCGGAAAGCAGGTCTGCATAATGCCTTCCTGTCTCATTGTCACCGGTCTTAATAGCGGAAATAGCGCCGATATAAAACATCTGCAATGACCTGATCCCTTTGATATCCCGGAGCACCTCCTTGTATTTTCCCTGTCTAAAATGAATGCGTGCCATCATGGAGTTCAGCAAGGGGTTATCCGGGGTCCTCCTCAATGCCTGGTCAATGAGTACATTGGCCTTGTCTGTCTTTCCCTGCATCATATAGGCGCTGGACGCAATATATGCCACATCCGGCATGGTGGACATCTTTTCCAGGGCAGGCTCCAGTGTCTTCAGGCATTGTTCGGCCTTTTTCTCCCTGAGGTATATCTTTGCCAGAAGGATCCTGGGCTCCATGGCATTTTTATTCTCTTCAATCCCCTTTACGAGCAGATCTGTGGCCTCCCGGATATTGTCTTCCTGCATAAGAAGCTGGGCCAGGACAAGCGAGGTCTTCAGCGAATCATCCAGATCCCTGGCATGTCTTGCCGCCCTGAGGGCGCCTTTTATATCCTTTTTTGCACTGAGAACCCTTGCCTCGAGCAGAAAGGGCTCGGGCTTGTCGCTGAAGGTCTTCTTGAGTTTATCAAGCATGCTGGAAAACTGGCTGTCCATATTGTGCTCTGCATAGAACCGGGTGAGTGCAAGACCTGCCATAAGATCATTACCAGAGACCGCGTATGCCTTCTGTGCCCAAAATGTGGCCTTTTTGATCTCTTTGCGGCCTGCATATATATCGCTGATAAAGAAACGTATCTTTGTTGATTTTGGCAACAATTCAGCCCCTTTGATGGCAGTGGAAAGGGCCTTGTCTCCCATGCCTGCACCCAGATACATCTGGCAGGCGTTTATTACCAGGCCCTCTGACAAGGTGGCCTCGCGCATAAGCCCTTCCATAATTTCGACGGCCTCTTCTTTTTTATCTGAGAAAAAAAGGGATTGTGCCAGAACCAGGGAAATCTTCTCATCCCGGGGTTTGTGTTTCAGGATGAACCGGCATTGTTCGATGGCCTTGGTATATTGCTTTGCAAGCAGAAACATGGATGCCAGGTATTCCCGTGCCTCCAGATTTTCAGGGTCTGCCTTTGATGCTCGCAGAAATGCGGCAAAGGCCTCCCTTGGTTTTTTGCGCTTGATCTGTACCTTGCCAAGGGCTATCAGATTTTCCACATTATCCGGTGCAATCTTGAGTGCGTTTCTCAACTGGATGGATGCCTCGTCATATTTCTCATTTTCCATGTACTCCATGGCACTTTTGGTATAGTCGGCCATTTTTTCTTCAGGGGTCTTGGAACATCCAGCGCTAAAAAGAAAACATGCAATTAAAACAACAGAAATCTGTCGATATCTCTTCATACTGCCTCCATTCATGATCAATCTGATCCCTTTAACATGATTGAAGATAAAGATAAAGGAAACTGGTTTAGAGGTTAAAAGGTCTGAAAAATGTCATTGCAAAACCATCAGCCCTTATGTTTTACGTGTTTTTTTTCCTGGCATGAGTAACCAGCGGCCTCTGACCCTTTTTGTTAAAGCTGACAACTATTTTTTCTGCTTTTTCAAAAGGAACAGTTACAAAAGAGAATTTATCCATTATCTGTATATCACTGATCTGCCTGGCTTTAAGTGGGACCCTGTCCAGGATAAGCTCAACAAGTTTTCTGGGCGTAACCTTGTCTTTCTTACCAAGTGCGACAAAAAGCCTTGTCTTTCCCTGTCGATCAAGCTGTTTTCCCCTTGCAGCGACCTCTTCTATTTCGCCATAGGCAGCAGGATTGAGATCTTCCTCAAAAGAATAATTGAGCAGGGCAGCCAATATCTCAGTCGGCTCATTATCCTCAAGCAATCTTTCGGCCCACTTTGAATATTTTTTATCGATATCTCCTTCAAGTATGGCCCTCAGATCATTGTATATCTTTTTCTTTCTTGCCTTGATGATATCCTGCACTCTCGGCACATTTGATTTTCTGATATCTGTCTTTGCAACCCGCTGTATGAACATCAAATGCTTATACTCACTGGGGGTAATAAAGGTGATCGCAGTGCCTTCGTTCCCTGCCCTTCCTGTACGGCCAATCCGATGAACATACGACTCCGGATCCTGAGGCAGTGAATAATTTATGACATGTGTGAGGTTATTAACATCGAGTCCACGCGCTGCTACATCTGTTGCAACAAGGACATTGATTTTCTGGTTTTTAAATTTCGCAAGGGTTCTTTCTCTTTGCACCTGGGAAATATCTCCATGGATGGCCTCTGCATCATATCCCCGGTCCATTAAATGTGTGGCAACAGAATCAACATCGATCTTTGTCCTGCAAAAGACCAGACCGTAAAACTCATCCTCAATATCAATTATCCTGCATAGCGCCTCAAATTTATCGGCTGCCTTCACCTCGAAATAGATCTGTTCGGTCAGGGTTGTTATCAGCTGCTCTTTTTTGGCCCTGAGAACCTCATAACCATCCATATATTTATGTGCAAGGTCCTTTATCTTTTTAGGCATTGTTGCAGAAAACAGCAGGGTCCTTTTATCGGGATTCGTATACTGCATTATCTCTTCCATGTCCTCGATAAATCCCATATTAAGCATTTCATCCGCTTCATCAAGTATCAGGTGTTCAATATCTCCGACCTTAAGCGTCTTTCTGTTAAGGTGATCAATTATCCTGCCCGGGGTTCCGACCACGATATGCACATCTTTTTTCAGCCTTCGCAGCTGCTGATCAATAGATTGCCCTCCATATACAGGTATTATCTTAATATTCTTGCTGCCTTTGATTGAATTGATCTCTTCTGATACCTGGATTGCCAGCTCACGTGTAGGGACCAAAATAAGTGCCTGGACTGTCCTGGACTTTGTGTCAATCATTTCTATCAGGGGCAGACCAAATGCAGCGGTTTTACCTGTACCTGTCTGGGCCTGCGCGATAATATTGGTATTATCCCTTAACATTACAGGGATGGTCATAGCCTGAATCGGGGTTGGCTTTTCAAACCCCTTTTTATTGATTCCATCCAGGGTCTTTGCCGAAAGCCCAAGGTCATTAAATTGCTTTTTGTCTACCATATACTCCTCTTTATTTTTAATTATTGTACCCTCTCTCAATCGAGTTTAAGAGACATATACCATTCTTTGCAAAAAAGACACCAGAACATCTGCTGAACATACGTATTCGAGCCGAGAGGGAAACAAGGCCAGGCAGGGGCGAAAAATGCCCCCACCTTAACAAGGTGGTGATGCTCCCGGCAAATGGACTCGATAAGGGTATGGTCCAGCAAAACAGCCAACCGAAAAACCTGCATCCTTCAGCATTTGTGTTACCAGATCACAGATCATTTCTTCATCATCCATCACCAGGACCCTGGCCCTTTTCCCAGTGGAGAAGGGCATGTCTTCATGCCCTTGTATTTCCTGAATTTGCTGCGTTTCAGAAGCGGGTAAATATAGCGTAAAGGTTGTCCCCTTGTCTGCCTCTGAATCCACGCCAATGTAACCGCCATGTTTGTTTATGATGGAATAGACCATTGCCGGTCCCAGGCCGCTGCCTGCCTGTGCGCCGCACAGGCAGCGCTGACGATCATCTATGTAATATTACATAGGGTTTTAATCCTGCGACCTCTGCGTCCCTGCGGTGGGGATATTTTTAATCCTTGCTTGTGAGCGCGGGCGCTCATGCGGGTTTAAATGGGTGCCCCCTTTCTTCTGCAACCGAGCGTGCAGCAACCACACCGGAACAACTTGCCTGCATGAGCCCCCTTGTTATGCCTGCCCCGTCTCCAATGACATAAAAACCTTTAATGCCTGTCTGGAGCCTCTTGTCAAGGAGTATCCGGTTGGAGTAAAACTTTACTTCCAGGCCGTAGAGAAGGGTATTCTTTGAATTGACCCCGGGGCAGACATCATCAAGACAGGCGAGCATCTCCAGGATATCGGTAAGTATCCGGTATGGGATACAGTAGCTGAGATCCCCGGGCTCGGCCTGGGTAAGGGTCGGTCTTGTGGTACATCTGTCAAGCCTGGACGAGGTTGTCCGCCTTCCCCCGAGAAGATCCCCCAGCCTCTGAACGATCACCCCCTTGCCCAGCATATTGACAAGTCCTGCCACAAACCTGCCGAAACCATTGGGATCGTCAAAGGGCCTGGTAAAACCGGAGCTCACCAAAATGGCAAAGTTTGTATTCGAGGTCTTTTTGTTTGCCCATGAATGACCGTTCACGGTTACAAGATCTCCAATGGTTTCCCTTACAACCTCACCGTGGGGATTCATACAGAAGGTCCTGACCGGGTCATCAAAGGTCTTGGAATAATAGATAAATTTTGTCTCATATGCCACACTGGTCAGGTCTTCCATGACCACGGAGGGAAGCTCCACCCTGACCCCCATATCAACCGGGTTGGGCCGACTGGCCACGCCGAGACTTCCTGCCTGAGAGGCCATCCATGAGGAGCCCACCCTTCCGGGAGCGCATATAACATATTGGGCATCGATGATCTCACCATTGTCAAGCACCACCCCCCGGACACATTCATTCTCCACGACAATGTCTTCAACGTGGGTGTTAAAACGCATCTTTATACGGCCCTGAAGCTCATCCCTCATCTCCCTGAGGATGGCATAGCAGTTCTCAGTACCTATGTGTCGAATCCTTGTGGGCACATAAAGCATACCTGCAAACCTGGCCCGGGCGGATATCCTTGCCTCCTCATCATCACTGATATCAAAAAGATCACCATTCACAAGGTGTCCTGAATAGATCTTCTCTACATATTCCAGAAGACCGAGAAGATCCTCCTCCCCGATGAGTGATCCAAGATGGCCTCCCACATCCGTGGCAATGGTAAGCTTTCCATCGCTGAAGGCACCGGCACCGCCCCAGCCCATAAGGATATCCTGTCCGGAGCGGGTCCTGTCTTTTATATCACGCCCCTGTTCAACGATCACCACGTCCAGGCCTGGGACAAGCCTGTCAATCTCCTGCGCAGCAAAAATCCCGGCAGGTCCGGCACCGACAATTACCACATCAGCCATAGGTCCCCCTTTTTCTCAACAGCATTATAGTCCCCACACAAACGGCTGCCGCATTCGCGGTCCAGGCAGCCACCACGGGCAAAAGCACTCCACTGCCGCCCAGGGCCTCCATGGCGGAAGACAATGCCCAGTATCCAAGCCCGAACATGA
>JAYEKR010000030.1:0-6216 GCA_034661115.1 Thermodesulfobacteriota bacterium
AGCCTTCCGCTATATTTGCGGCTATGCTGTCGGAAGATCGTATTATCTGATAGCCCACAGTGTTTTTGAACCTTTTTGTTCCCTTTATCAAAATCGTGCCAGACCATATCTGATAACGCTTCTGCCAATTTGTAAACATCCAGCTCGTAAACTCGTTCCATTCCTCCCCAATTTCTAATTTCTAATTTCAAGCCGTTCACGGCTACCTAAGGGAATAGGCCTTTCGCAGCAAGCTGCGGGGTATTAAACCCTAAGAGAGATTAATGGGTTATTGCCCCGAACCATCATAACCGGGAGAATCCTGAATAGACAGGCTGTATTTACTCAGGTTGTCAGGTCCACGGTTGGCTACTTTGCGGCTTTCATACCAGCCCAAATCGCTCAATTGCTTAAAAAACCTTCAACAGTTGAACTGTGAACCTGAATAGTTACGACAGGCTTTACCTAAACACCTTTTCGCGCAATATAATCGGCCAGATCGGAAATACGGCAGGAATAACCCCACTCATTATCATACCAGGTGACTATCTTGGCCATATTTCCTCCTATGACGCTGGTAAACTCGATATCCACAATAGAGGAATGCGGATTACCCTTGAAATCCGTTGATACAAGGGGCCTGTCCTCGCATTTCATGATTCCCTTGAGGTATGTCCCGGCCGCCTCCCTGAGTTTATCCCTGAGCTCATCCGTGGTGGTCTTTTTTTCAAGGTCCACTACCACATCCACGACCGACACGGTCGGAGTGGGAACACGCAGGGCATACCCATCGATTTTTCCCTTTAGATCCGGGATAACCAAGGCCACGGCCTTGGCCGCACCGGTTGTTGTCGGGATGATATTCATGGCAGCCGCCCTGGCCCTTCTCATGTCTGTATGCGGCATATCCAGAATACGCTGATCATTGGTATATGCGTGCACGGTCGTCATCAGACCCTTTGCTATACCAAAGGCCTTGTGGACAACCATGGAAGGCGGAGCCAGACAATTGGTAGTACAGGATGCATTGGATATAATATGGTGCTCGTCCGGAATATATTCCTCATGGTTTACTCCCATAACCACTGTGATGTCCTCGTCTTTTGCAGGGGCAGTAATAATAACCTTTTTTGCACCGCCCTGGATATGGGCACTGGCCTTTGGGCCGGTACGAAAAAGTCCGGTTCCCTCGATAACGATGTCCACACCCGCATCATCCCATGGGATCTCCGAAGGAACACGGCAGGAAAAACTCTTTATCCTGTGACCATCAACAATAATGGTATTTTTATCGGTCTCCACCTTGCCAGGATAAATACCATAATTTGTATCATATCTGAATAAGTGGGCATTTGTTTCCACATCAAACAGGTCATTCACTGCAACGACCTCAATAGTGTCTGGATGCCTCTCTCTTGCTGCCTTGAGAACCTGCCTCCCTATCCGTCCAAAACCGTTTATTCCGATACGGACCATGTAATCCTCCTTTTAGTTGTCATCCAGTCGATACTTGTGGGCCACAAGAAGATCGTAATTGGTTTTAAGTGCCTGGTGCAGCCTGGCATTGTCCAGCGCAATGGCACTGAGGTTTGCAACTGCCTCGATAAAAAGGGTTTCCTCTTCATTAAATTCCCGTATTTCTGAGGCATAAACCCTCAGCACACCTATGCTTTTTTCCCCTGCCTTTAAAGGCACTACCAGAACCGTTTTTATCCCCTCATCCTTTGCCACGGCCCCGTACTGAAAATCAGGGTCTGTCTGGGCATCGCTGATCGTAACCAGCTCACCCATGAGTGCCCGGCGGTCAACACCGCTCTCATTTACCAGCACAGGACCCTTGTGGATATACCCCTTTGAAAGACCATGCGCAGCGCTCATAATAAGTTTTTTCTTCCTGGTATCAAGAAGACGTATGGAGGATGCCTTTACATCCATCGTCTCCACCACTGATTCAACTATCTTTTCCAGTACCGTGGTCATGTCCAAAGAGGCATTGATCACCTTTGCCACATCATAAAGGGCCTGAAAATAATTCCGTTCATTTTTTTCCATATATTCCCCTCCTTAAATCCTATTTGCATGGTAACTTTTCAATCCGATGCACCCATAACCATGAATATTCACTGCCCTTAATAATCTATTTATCTATCCAGTCAAGCAGATATTTGAAATACATTTAAAAGGTCAGCACCCTGCCGGCACCACCCTGAATGTACTTCTCCGGATACATATCATGTATATCGTCGATATGCTGTGTACAGTGGGTCGGGCATATCCATGATAAACCCTTGAGCATGTTCAAACGGCTGAATCCATGAAACCCTCCCACAAGGGCATAAGGGGTTCCATACCGGGCCGCCTCATCAAGTATAACATCCACGCCGGGATGAGAACATCCTGCAATAATAACCAGCCCTTTGGGTGTAGTTATTACCAGAGACTGTTCAATATTATCAAGCTCTCCAGTGGAAAAGATGGAGTCATGTATCTTCGCAGGGCCGGTCACTGGTATCCAAGTGGATATCCCTGATGCCCCTGGATATCCACCTGGAACATATACAGGGATATCCGGTCTTTGGGCAAGAAAGGCATCCAGCCCCCCTGTATGGTCCCAGTGATTGTGGGATATTATCACCTCATCTATCTTTGACGGATCAATTTCCATTTTTTTCATATTGGAAAGAAGAATCTCTCCATTGGCACCTGTATCAAAGAGAATCACCGGCGCGTCTGCCACCTCAAGCATACAGGCAAAACCCCAATCACCCCTTAAACCATGGGTATATACCGTATTGTCATAAATGATAGTGATTTTCATATCCATTTTTTTATTGACCTCTAGCATTTATATATAATCCTTTAAAAAACGTATGCAATATTTTTTCTTTCCCCTGACTGAGGCACTTGATAAATCCACAAGTCTCTGATAATGGATTAAATACAGGCCGGAGTGGTGGAACTGGTAGACGCGTCGGACTCAAAATCCGAAGTCCATTGCGGGCGTGGGGGTTCGATTCCCCCCTCCGGCACCATAAACCTCATTAAACCGGAAAACGGGAACCCCTTATAAGAAAACAATCTTTATTCGCCCTTGCCCTTATTTGTGTAACCTTATGTATTTCGTAAATAAAAAGATTTTGACTTTGAGACATCTGTGCGTTTGCAATGAATGTTTTTCGTAGCCGTTTACGGCTTGAAATTGGAAATTAGAAATTGGGGAGAATAGAATACAAAGCAATAGTTAAAAAACTCGGGCCAAAATTGAATACGTTCGTCAACAGTACAAAAACATAAAGGCCAAACTTCCAATTTCAACGTTCCGTGAACGGTTACTGTTTTTCATCCTTCGCCTTTGCTGCAAACGCAGTTCATGCTGGTTTATAGAATCAAAACATGTATTATTGTAGAAATCTCTTATAAAATCATATAGTTGATATAAATGTTTCACGTGAAACATTTATATCTTTCTATCCTTGTTTGTTTATGTTAATCCAGTCTTGTATCTATGAAAATTATCAGTGTGACAAATCAAAAGGGTGGCGTGGGTAAAACCACCACTGCGGTCAATCTTGGGGCATCTCTGGCTGTTCTGGGTAACAGGGTTTTATTGATTGACCTTGATTCACAGGCCAATGCCACCAGCGGTCTCGGTATTGATCCCTCTGATATAGAACATCACATCTATCATGTAATGCTTGGGGAAAAGGGATTGGATGAGGTTATGCTTCCATCCGGTGTGGATAATCTTTTTGTTGTTCCCAGTGATTCAAGTCTGATAGGGGTCGAGGTAGAGTTGATACAAAAGGACGGTCGTGAAAAAATCATGTCGGAGGCCATATCCGGGTGTAATGAACGATTTGATTATTGCCTTATTGACTGCCCTCCATCACTTGGTCTTCTCACTCTGAACGCCCTTACATGTTCCGGGTCACTTCTTGTACCGGTTCAATGTGAATATTATGCCCTGGAGGGCCTGAAAAGCCTACTTAACACATATGCCCTTGTGCGACGCAGGCTTAATCCATCTCTGAATATTGAGGGTTTTTTGTTAACCATGTTTGATCCTCGAACCCGGTTGAGTCATGACATCGCTGAAAATGTTCGTTCATATTTCGCATCCAAGGTATTTGATGCCGTGATCCCAAGGAACATACGTCTGAGTGAGGCACCGAGTTTTGGACGCCCTATCTGTGTTTATGATATTTCATCAAAGGGAGCGCAGGCTTATCTGATGCTCGCAAAAGAACTTCTTGAAAAAGGAGATAAATAATGAAGCCAAAATCACGTCTTGGCAGGGGTATAGACGCCATCTTTCCTGAAAATGTAACAGATGGATATGATCAGATTTTAGAGGTTCCTGCACGGGAGATTGTCCCCAATCCTGTGCAACCCAGGAGCGAATTCAATAATGAAAGTATACAGGAGTTGTCTGATTCCATTAAAAAACATGGGGTTATATCCCCTGTTATATTAAGAAAAACAGGTGATAAGTATGAAATTATTGCCGGGGAAAGAAGGTACAGGGCCTGTCTGCTGGCCGGCATCGAACGTATTCCATCTATTATCAAAGAAATATCTGATGATGAAGCCTTTAAGGTCTCTTTGATTGAAAACCTTCAGAGGGAAAACCTCAATCCAATGGAAGAGGCAAACGCATATTCCACGCTCAGGCACCAGTTTAAACTTACACATCAGGATATAGCTGATGCTGTATCAAAAGACAGATCCACTATCACCAATGCATTAAGGCTGGTTAGTCTTCCTGGTGAGGTAAAAGAGGCACTGAAAAAAGGGAGTATCACTTCCGGACATGCAAGGTCTATCCTGATGCTTTCTACCTTTCAGGATCAGATTATGCTGCTGGAAAAAATAATATCCGAACAACTGAATGTCAGGGATACAGAAAAACTGGCTTCGTCTGTGAAAAAACCCGAAATACCACAAAAGAAAAAAAAGAAAGATAAACAGATGGAGGAATATTCATCCTGTCTGACAGATATATTCTCAGCAAAGGTTGTTTGTTCATGGGGGGGGAAAAAAGGCAAGATTACCATACAGGTTTCATCGAAAGATGAGTTTAATAGGATAATAGAGACCTTTTCCTACAAAAACACCCCTCTATAGTGATAATTGTTGACATTTCTACAAAAAAATAAAAAATAGAGAGGAAAAAATATTTTATATACAATATTATCTACTATGTTTTTTCTTTAAAAACATAGAGTTATAAAAGATATAGACAAACAAACACAATATATAATAGTAACTATATATATGGAGAAAAACAATGAAGATTAAAGTATCAAAAAAGAATCTGCAATCCATGTTGTTAAAGGTCCAGGGGTTTACTGAAAAAAAATCCACCCTTCCTGTTCTAGGCCATGTACTTTTGGAAACAGGAGATAATAAGCTGAATATAAAGGCTACCGATCTTAATGTTTCCATAGAGGTATCTGCCTATAGTAGGGTAGATGAACATGGAAGTTGTTCGGTCAGTGCCAGATCGTTCCTTGATATTGTTCGTGAACTTCCTGATGAGGACCTTGATTTGAGCACACATGAAAATCAGACTATTAGTATTGAAAGCGATAAGATCAAAAACGATAAAGACCAGATTAATCTTAAGATTATGGATTCAGCGGAATTTCCTTTAGTTGACTTTTCTGATATATCCGATGGTCACCATATAGATATCGAAACCTTTGGATCAATGATCGAACAGACATCTTTTTCCATCAATACAGACGATGAAGAAGAATCCAAGTATAACCTTGAAGGGGCCCTGCTGATTACCGGGAGTGATGAAAATGGGGCATATATTGATATGTCAACTACGGATACACGCAGGATGTCCCTTGCAAGGCGTTATATCCATGAAATACCGGCTATGGATGAGGGGATCATCGTAACGAAAAAAGGGGTTCAGGAATTAAAAAAACTTATAGATGCCCCCGAACAGAATCCATTTTTGCTGCTGACCAGGGATTCCATTTTTTTTGTGTCCGATGATACCAAGGCGACCGTGAGGCTTATCGATGGGAAATTTCCGGATTATAACAAGGTTATGGATATATCGGCTTATCCGATACATACCACCATGGATGTATCGGAGTTTATGCGCGCGCTGAGGGTGTGTTCGGCAATGGTGTCGGGTGTTTCCAATTGTGTACGGTTTTCGTTCAAAAAAGATGAAACCATCCTGTTCGCCGATAATCCAGACCAGGGAAAGGTGGAAAG
>JAYEKR010000031.1:0-6186 GCA_034661115.1 Thermodesulfobacteriota bacterium
AAACAGGCCTTTAATATCAAACACGGCATCAACCCGAAGGCATTTTGCATAAAAGACCGTGTGGCAGGGATACCTCCTCAGGGGCAGGGCGCAAATAAGGGCAGAAGCGTGGATGTCGACCAGATGGTGAGTGATTACTGGAGAGAATATGGATGGGATCCTGAGACAGGAAGGCCAAAAGGAGAGATTACAACGGAATTCAGCCAGGAGGCTGTCCCCCTAAAACATGATAGCGGTGAGGACATAATCGGCTATGAGGATGCTTACCGATGAAATGACCACGGATTCTGTGGTGGCCTTGCCGACCCCCTCTGCACCCCCGGAGGAGGTGAACCCCTTGTAGCATCCGACGATAGTGAGGATTGCCCCGAAAAAGGCGGCTTTTATCAGGCCTGAAAAAAGGTCCTCATAGTCCACATAGTCAAGGATCTTTGCCATGAACATGCCCTTGTCAATGCCGAGGATGTCCACACCTACAAGGTAGGAACCTACCATGCCGATTGCGTCAAACAAGAGGGTGAGCATGGGAAGGACAATGATCCCGGCTGCGATCTTTGGGATAATGAGATACTGGTAGGGGTTGACCCCCATGACGCTGAGTGCATCGATCTGTTCGGTAACACGCATGGTCCCGAGTTCTGCGCTGATGGCGGAACCGGCCCTTGCCGTAACCATGAGGGCTGCCAGCACCGGGCCGAGTTCCCGGAGCAGGCCCAATGCCACTGTAGAACCTACAAGGGCCTGGGCGCCAAAGAGGTTGAATCCATAGTAGCTTTGAAGTGAGGAAACCATTCCCGTGAACAGGCCTGTCAGCAATATTATTGAGCTTGACCGCACACCGATAAAGACCATGTCCTTGAAGAACATCCTCGGGTATACAGGTCCCCTGAAGAGCCAGTACAGGATATGGTAGAGGAATATTCCTATTTCTCCGAATTTTTCAAAAAATCCGATAAAAAACCTTCCAAGGTATTCAAAGATACGCATGGATTCAGCGATTGGATCTCACACGGCTTACCGCGTCTTTCCATCCCTCATAAAGAGTGTTTCTCTTGTTTTCATCGATCTTTGGGTAGAATATGCGATCTGATTGTCTGAGGTTCTTTATCTGTTGGCCTGGTTCCCAGAACCCTGTTGCAATGCCGGCAAGAAAGGCAGCACCCATGCCGGTTGATTCGAGGTTAACAGAGCGGTCAATCGAACAATTTAATATATCCGCCTGAAACTGCATGATAAAATCGTTTTTGCTTGCACCGCCGTCTACCTGGAGGCTGCAGAGTTTATCCCCGGTGGCTTCCTCAAAGGCCTTACCCAGGTCCTTTACCTGGTAGCAGATGCTTTCTAATGCGGCCCGGATGATATGCGCTTTTTTTGTGCCGCGTGTAATGCCGAGAATGGCGCCTCGTGCATACATGTCCCAGTAAGGGGCGCCCAGTCCGGCAAAGGCCGGAACCATATATACCCCCAGGGTGTCTTTTACGCTCATGGCCAGGGCCTGTGTCTTCTGGGCCTGGTCAATAAGGCCTATGCCGTCCCTGAGCCATTGAACCACGGCACCTGTAATAAAGATAGCGCCCTCCAGTGCATAACAGGGTTTGCCGTTTTCATTGCAGGCCAGGGTAAGGAGAAGGCCTCCCTTTGGCTCGGTCTTTTTGTCTCCTATATTTTTCAGGATGAACGAGCCTGTGCCATAGGTGTTTTTGGCCTCTCCCTCATAAAAACACCCCTGGCCGAAAAGGGATGCCTGCTGATCACCGGCAATGCCGGCAATGGGTATGGCTGCCCCGGTTATCTCTGGGTCGCTCTCTGCAACAATGCCGCACGAATCAACCACCTTCGGCAGTATCTCTTCAGGGATACCAAGGAGATCAAGGAGTTCCTTGTCCCATTTTTTTTCGTGTATATTGAACATCAGGGTTCTCGATGCATTGGTGTAGTCTGTAACGTGGGCCTTTCCCCGGGTGAGTTGTGCGATGATCCATGTATCCATGGTCCCCAGGGCAAGCTCTCCGGCCCTTGCGCGTTTTAGGAGCTCCGGGTGTTTGTCAAAGAGCCATTTCACCTTTGTCCCGGAGAAATATGCATCCAGTACAAGGCCGGTTTTTTCCCTGAACTTGGGCTCAAGCCCTTCTGCCTTGAGGTCTTCGCATATCTGAGATGATCGTCTGCATTGCCACACAATGGCGTTATAGACCGGTTTCAGGGTTTTTCTGTCCCACAGGACCACGGTTTCCCTTTGATTGGTGATGCCGATTCCATTGATCTGGTCAGGACCGATCTCTTTTTTGTCCATGGCTTCGTGCATCATGCATTGCGTTGTATCCCAGATGGTCTCTGCATCATGTTCCACCCATCCGGCCTCAGGGAATATCTGTTCAAATTCGGAGTATGCGCTGGATACGATCCTGGCAGCTTTGTCCACGATCAATACCCTGCTCCCTGTGGTGCCCTGGTCTATTGCCATGATATATGGTTTCATTTGCGGATTAAACCCCCTTGTTTTTTTGTGATGGATATACCCATTTCCCTGAGATCCTGGTACACCTCTGCAACGGGCAGGCCCATGACGTTTGTAAAGGACCCCTTGATTTCTTCAATGAACATGGCCCCTATACCCTGTATGGCATAGGCCCCTGCCTTGTCCATGGGTTCATGCGTCGAGATATACCAGTCTATCTCCTCTTGAGTCATATGGTTAAAGAATACCTGAGACCTTATTGCCCTTGTGATGGTGCGTCCCTGTGTATTGTCGACAATAGTATAGCCGGTAAAGACCTCGTGTCCGCGCCCGCTGAGATGTCTCAGAAAGATAGCGGCCTGTGCCTTGTCCGCAGGTTTTCCAAAGATCTTGTCATCAACGCTCACCACGGTGTCTGCCGCGATCACAAGACATCCGGGACGCTGCCCTGCTATCTCCATGGCCTTTTGTCGGCCGATGCGCCGGCAAAAGGCCCCCGGAGCCTCTCCTTTTTCTGCAATTTCATCTACAACAGGGACCTGCACCTCGAAGTCAAGGTGAAAGAATCCAAAGAGTTCTTTTCTCCTGGGAGATGCGGATGCGAGTATTATGTGCATATATCCAGGATATGGGAAATATCTCAAGGTGTCAATTGATCAGAATGTTCTCAAGAAAACTGCCTGGGCAAAGACAAGGGGAAAACCTTATATACCCAACGAGTCTTGGGCATTTGATGATGTTCAGCCTGGAGCAATACAATAGGCGGCCGATCAATAATCTCCAATCATCGCGTATACCCAACAAAAACATTGGGTTTACTTGATACAGCCTTGTCCATCCTTATTATCCTTTTTATATAGCAAGAATTACACGGTGACCTTAATGATGAGATCAGGCCATTAAGGCCGTGTATGTAAGATCATGATTTGTTTCCTTGTATATATGGGTGACCCCTCAATTTCCAAGAAGAAGTACTGGAAAAAGACCCAGCAAGCCATGGATCTCAGAACCAAGCAGGAAAAAGAGTGCGGTCTGCCGGAGACTGGCGATAAGAACTGGATCATGGTCAGACCCAACCAAGGATATCGGCATTAAATAGAGCTGCAGCAGGCGGGGCCCCCGCCCGACCTTCAGCCATCTTCCGACTGGGCGGCAATCTCAGCCTCACCTCTTTCATATTTAAACTCATAGCGGAAGGCCTTGAGCAGGCTGACACAGAGCAGCAGCAGAACCACCGTAAAGGGCAGGGCTGCGGCGATGGCCATCTTCTGCAGGGCTACCAGCCCGCCCGAGACCAGCAGCACACAGGCCACTGACGACTGCAGGATGCCCCAGACGATCTTCTTGCGGTTGGACGGAGTGCGGTTCCCCCCCGAGGTCATTATGGCCAGCACAAAGGTGGCTGAATCGGCCGAGGTCACGAAGAAGACCGTCAGCAGGGCCACCGCCAGGATAGTCAGGCCGCTGCCAAGGGGGTAGGTGGCAAAGAGTTTGAAGAGCACTGTGGAGACATTATTGACGGCCGCCTCGGCCAGGCCGGCATTTGCGGTCAGCTCCAGGTTGAGAGCCGCGCCGCCGAAGACTGCAAACCAGGCAAAGGTCAGCAGGGTGGGCACCAGCAGCACGCAGAAGACAAATTCGCGGATGGTGCGTCCCCGGGAGACGCTGGCGATAAATAGGCCCACAAAGGGCGACCAGGCGATCCACCAGGCCCAGTAGAAGAGGGTCCAGGAGCGGGTCCAGTCATAGCCGGAAAAGAGGTGCAGGTTGAGGCTCAGGCTGACAATGGATGAGAGGTAGTCGCCCAGGGTGTTGGTAAAGTTGCCCAGGATGAAGGCGGTGGGCCCGGCGATGAAGACAAAGAGCAGCAGAAAGAGCATCAGCACCACATTGGTCTTGCTCAAGATCTGGATCCCCTTGCTCAGCCCGGTGATGCTCGATGAGATGAAGAGCACCGTGATGACTGCAATGATGGCGATGGTGAACATCTCTCCCTGGGGGAAGCCGAAGGTCTCGCCCAGGCCAGACTGGATCTGCATGGCCCCCAGGCCCAGGGAGGTGGAGACGCCGAATATCGTGGCAAAGACCGCCAGGATGTCGATCAGGCGGCCCCAGAAGCCGTAGATCCGATCCCCCAGCAGGGGAAAGAAGCAGCTGGAGATCAGGGTCGGCATGTCGCGCCGGAAGGAGAAGTAGGCGATTGCCAGGCTGATGACGATGTAGATGGCCCAGGGGTGGATGCCCCAGTGAAAGTAGGACTGCTTCATGGCAAAGCTGGCCGCGGCGCCGCTCTGGCCCTCAAGGAAGGCCGGCGGGTTGACATAGTGCACCAGCGGCTCGGCCACGCCCCAGAAGATCAGGCCGATGCCCATGCCGGCGGCAAAGAGCATGCTGAACCAGCCGAAATAGCTGAACTGGGGCTTCTCGTTATCCTTGCCCAGCTTTATGTTGCCGTAGGGGCTCAGGGCGATGCCGATGGAGAAGATCACAAAGATGAAGGTTGAGAGCAGATAGGCCCAGCCGAAGTTGGTGATGATCCAGGTGTGAATTAGGGAGGAGACATTATTGAGTGCCTCGGGCGTCAGGATGCCGAAAATTACAAAGATTAGGGTAATGGCCAGGGAGACCCCGTAGACCACATTGTGGTTTTTCATCTCAAGCCTCCTCCTGATGCGGTATGATAAAGACGGAGCACTTGGCCTTCTGGGAAACCGCCTCCGAGTTGCTGCCCATGATATAGTTGCGCAGGTCGCTGTGGCTGAATTTACCCATCACAATGATCTGGGTGCCGGTTTTTGAGGCCTGCTTGACGATTTCCTTCTGGGAGTTGCCGGTGACCTGCAGGGTGTTGACCCCGCTAAAACTGGACTGGAAGATCTCTTTGAGGGTCTCCAGCTTCTGGTCAATGTCGGCCATGCGGGCTCTCTCGGCCAGCGGGTCGGGCGCCCGCAAACCCACATGCAAGATATTGAGGGTCTGGCTGGCGCTCTGTCCCAGGCGCTGCAGGCTGTTTACCAGGGTGGCGCCCAGGTTGTTGAAGTCGGTGGCAAAGAGGATTGTGGAGGGCTGCTGCTGGCTCATGAAGGTTTTGCGGTAGATGAAGATCGGTTTGCCGGTGATGCGGTTGACATCGGGAATGGTGCTGCCCAGGATGGTCTGTTTGAGCAGGTTGCTGCGCTTCCAGAAAAAGCAGATCAGGCAGACCTTCTGCGCCACAGCCACCCGGTCGATGGTCTCAGCCGTCTCGCCCTTCTCAAACAAGGTCTGCACCTCGAAGTCGAAACTCTGCAGCACATCCCGGTAGGGCGCCAGCTTCTGCTCGCTGCCTTTGGAGGCTGTACCCACATGCAGCAGGATTATCTGTCGGGTATCAAAGTTGGTGAGATACTCTCCCAGCTCTCTGACTTTTTCTATGTTCTCATTGAAGCTCAGAGGCAATAGTATTTTATCAAACAATTTTAACTCTCCCATTGTTGTTTTCGGTTTTGCGCTGATAAAAACCTATAACCGCAAATGACGGTTGGCATAAGTTTTGTTTCAACACGGACAAAACAGTTTGGAGACTTTTTCCGTAAATTTGACATCCTTTATCCGTTTTTTAATCGCAGGTAAAATTTTATCCTTGTTTTGTGTGCTACTGTTCATTTCCTGTTGTACCAGACGAGCATCGATTTGTGAAAACCTTTCTTCGAGACTGGAACATCCATTCAAGATGATTTTCAGATACT
>JAYEKR010000032.1:0-6130 GCA_034661115.1 Thermodesulfobacteriota bacterium
GCGCAGACTATATGGGACAAAAAAAACACCTGCTCGAAGCCAGAAGAAAAGAGCTCTACCATGACATGCCCGTGCCGGACGGCTGGCACAAGGCGTATGAAAGAGGCAGGGCAGACCTTGACGGATATACCTCATGGCATGGATGGGATATCTCCGACAAGTCTCTGAACCCCATATAAACAATCCCGATTGCTCAATGCACCTGGCAATATAACCCCCCCAAAAAAAAGATAGCCGTGAACGGCTTGAAATTGGAAATTGGAAATTGGAAATTGGGGGGAGACAGGAAACGAGTTTACGAGCTGGATGTTTAGCCATGAACGGCTTGAAAATTGAATGCGTTCGTCAACAGTACAAAAGCATAAAGGCCAAACTTCCACGTTCCAAATTCAACGTTCCGTGAACGGTTACCATATGAATTCGGATCTGAAAAACCCTTATCAAGGGTGAGGTAAGGGCATTACAGATAGCCTCAGGCATTGCCGGACATGCACTGCCCGTCTACTTCAGTTCCAAAAGGTTTTATGTGCAGGCACATTAAACCATCCCATGTAAAAAACAACCATTTCGAGCTTCACCCTGGCTCAAAAACACCTTGACAAGCCCCATCCTTCCGGCTAGAAAAGCAAAAAATATTGGGGGATAGTCTAGTGGCAGGACGACGGGTTCTGGCCCCGTTAACCAAGGTTCGAATCCTTGTCCCCCAGCCATATGGTCCCATCGTCTAGCGGCCTAGGACATCGGCCTCTCACGCCGAAGACAGGGGTTCGACTCCCCTTGGGACTACCAGATAAGAAGACCCTGGATCTATCGAATATTCCAGGGTCTTTTGTTTTATTTCCAGGTAGCATTTTATAATCCAAACACCACCCAAAAGGCATAAAACCTGTATTAGTTTTAGTTGTTGGATTTTATACCCAAATCCCTGAAAAATTCTTTATGTTTTGCCTTGCTGAAACCCTCTGGATTCCTGCCGGGATTCAGGGGGTTTTTGTTTTCCAAACGGTTATCCCCGGACCCCTGCCTGGTTCGCCGATAAAATACACCAAACGCAGTTGAATCAGTCCTCATATCGTGGTATCCTTGACGATATGCAATACAAATACAAGATATGGATTGAGAAAGACGATAACACAGTCTTTGGAATGGGGATCTCCAGACTCTTGACCCTGGTCGAGGAAACAGGATCACTGCACAAGGCGGCCATGAGCCTGAAGATGTCCTACCGTGCGGCATGGGGCAAGATCCGGGATTATGAAAAACGGCTTGGTGTAGGCCTCCTGGAAAAGGGACGCCACGGCAGAACAGGTGCGCGCCTTACTGATGAGGGCAAAGAGATGCTCCTCGAATTCAACAGACTCACAAAGGAACTCGACCAAACCCTGGATGAGGGTCCAATCCAGGACATTCTATCAAGGATCGAAAAGATCGGAGAAAAGATTGAATAAGATATACCGTATTATCGCAACCTTTTTCGGGGCCGGATATGCACCTGTTATGCCTGGTACGGTCGGGACACTGGCAAGCCTGCCCCTTTATCTTGTTTTAAGAAGGCTGAGCCTACCGGGATACCTGCTGGCCTCAGGGCTGATCATTGCAATAGGGACAAAGGCCAGTGATGTCATGGAGACCGAATGGGGCCATGACCCCTCTCGCATTGTCATAGATGAAACCGCGGGACTGCTCATAACCCTTGTTTCAAGACCCTCAGGTATCCGGCAAATCGTACTTGGAACCCTTATCTTCCGTATCCTTGACATTCTGAAACCACCGCCAGTCGGGACCCTTGACAAAAAGGTCCAGGGCGGTATTGGTGTCATGGCGGACGATATCGCTGCCGGTGCAATAGGCGCAGGCATCCTTTATATGATAAAAAGATCCGGGATCATCAAATGAAGGCCGCCCTGATCATCACCGGGGCAGAGATCCTTTCAGGCTACAGGCAGGACGCCCTTGTCCAGCCCCTTTCCAGGATGCTTGATGCCGCTGGTTTCAAGGTTAGTGAAATACGCATGACAGGGGATGATTCAAGGATACTCCTCAAACACCTGCACGAGCTGAAAAAAGAAAACGCCCTTATCCTGGTTACAGGCGGGCTCGGGCAGACACCGGATGACACGACGCATTCGGTCATCGACACATTGACGACAGACACAGCAAAAATCGCATATATCGACAATCCAACAGGGCTTGAAAAAGGCATTGTGATCGAAACTGAAACATCAAGGATCGTCTTCATGCCCGGGGTACCCAAAGAGACCCTGTGCATGGCAGAACAATGGATCAAGACAATGCAGGGCAGCTCCACCAAAGGATCAGGGAGAGTCAATATAGGAGTCTTCGGCCTGTCAGAGACAGATATTGCATCCCGCCTGGACGATCTGGCCCCTGAATGCAGCTTTCTTCCAAAGGACATGGAGACCACGCTGAGCGTGCCCCGGAAAATCGAGGACCAAATCCGGAACATCCTGGGCCATTATGCCCTGGAAGAAGAAACTGTCATTTCCACCATCACCGCACTCCTCATGCAGCGGGGGCTCCATATTGCCTGCGCGGAATCCTGCACCGGCGGGCTCATCGGCCACCTCCTCAGCGATACGCCCGGTTCCTCTGCATATTTCATGGGGTCCGTGGTATCCTATGCCAATTCAATAAAGACCGGGGTCCTGGGCGTAGACCAGCGGAATATAGAGCAGCACGGTGCAGTAAGCCAGGAGGTCTCGACCGCCATGCTCTCCGGCGTACTCAAGCTTACCCATGCAGATGTGGGTGTCGCGACCACGGGTATTGCAGGACCATCCGGCGGAACCCCTGAAAAACCGGTTGGAACCATATGGATCACTGTCGGTTCAAAGACAAGCCAGGAATCACGGTGTCTCCACTTTGGTTTCGGGAGACAGGCAAACAAGATGCTGGGCGCAAAGGCAGCGCTCTTCATGCTGAGATCTTTTATTCATGATAAGGACATTCATAGCCATACCCCTGCCTGAAGACCTGCATAGGACCCTTCAGACAATGATTCTCGCCTTAAGGAGAACCAACCCGAATGTACGCTGGGTCAATCCACAACAGGCACATATCACCTTGAAATTTCTGGGAAATATCAGTGGGGACCTTGTCAAGCCTGTATGTGAAAACCTGGATGCCATAGCCCGGAGGCATGCACCCCTTCACCTGTCCATAGGGCCGGTAAACGCCTCACCTTCGATCAACCGCCCAAGGGTCATCTGGATGCCATTGAGGGGGCAGACAGGGGAACTCTCTGATCTGGCAAAAGAGATCGACCAGGGATGCGTATCCCTTGGCATGAAAAAAGAAAAAAGGCAGTTCAGTGCCCATATCACACTGGGTAGACTAAAGAATCCATCTGTGGTAGACCTGCGTGTGACAACACTGGAGAAGGCATTTACCTCAAACGAGGTAATCTTTTACAAGAGCGAGTTGACCCGCAAGGGTGCAATACATACAGTGATTCATAAAAGTCTGATAAAGAAAAGGGGATAAAAGTGGAAGAGGGAAAGAAAAAGGCGCTGGAAGACGCCATTGGTAAGATTGAGCGATCCTATGGCAAGGGCTCCATCATGCGCATGGGAGACGATGCGATTATCCCTGACGTACCGGTTATTTCCACCGGCTCGCTGCTCCTGGACTACCAGGCCCTGGCCATCGGGGGTATTCCAAGGGGCAGGGTAACCGAGATATATGGAGCGGAATCATCGGGAAAGACCACCCTGTCCCTGCACTGCATTGCCTCGGCACAGGCCATGGGCGGCATTGCAGCCTTTGTGGATGCAGAACACGCCCTGGATATAGGCTATGCAAGGCGTCTTGGGGTTGACATCAACAACCTCCTGGTATCACAGCCCGACTCCGGTGAGCAGGCCTTGGATATCACCGAGACACTGGTGAGATCCAATGCCGTGGATATCATTGTTGTTGATTCGGTAGCCGCCCTGGTTCCAAGGGCTGAGATCGAGGGCGACATGGGGGATTCCCACATGGGGCTGCAGGCCAGGCTCATGTCCCAGGCGCTGAGAAAACTCTCAGGATCCATATCAAAGACAAAGACCACTACCATATTCATCAACCAGACAAGGCAGAAGATAGGGGTGGTTTACGGCAATCCCGAGACCACCACAGGCGGGAATGCCTTGAAATTCTATGCGAGCGTGAGGCTGAAGATACGCAATGCAGGACCGATCAAAAACGGCATGGATATAATTGGAAACCACACCAAGGTAAAGGTGGTGAAAAACAAGATGGCCCCTCCGTTCAAGGAGATCGAGTTTGACATCATGTTTGGAGAAGGCATCTCGAAATACGGAGAAATCCTTGACGTGGGCGTTGACATGAAAATCGTTGACAAGTCCGGATCATGGTACAGCTATGACAAACAAAGGCTCGGCCAGGGGCGCGAGGCGGCAAAGGATTACTTGAAAAACAACCCTGAAACCTTCAAGGAAATCCATGGCCTGATACAAAAGACACTGTCAGGCAAAGAAGAAGAACCTCCAGCTAAGGATGCCGACTAGGTGGAGATCAATGATATCCTGAAAAAGGCCGTGGACATGCAGGCCTCTGACATACACATGAAGGTGGGACTTCCTCCTGTTATCCGCCGGTACGGGGCATTGATACCCTTGAGGGGGTCTGAAAAACTATCAAACGATGACATCTCCAGCATCGCATACGCGGTCATGAATCAGTACCAAAAGGCAAAGTTCGACACCACAAACGAGCTTGACCTTGCCTACTCCCTTTCCAAAGTGGCACGATTCAGGGTCAACTGCTATAAACAAAGGGGCAGTTTCGGCATGGTATTCCGTGTCGTTCCCACCGACCCGTTGAGCATGGAAGAACTCAACCTTCCACAGGTGATAGAACGTGTAAGCATGGAGCGCAAAGGGCTTGTGCTGGTTACGGGTACCACTGGTTCGGGAAAGTCCACCACCCTTGCAAGCATGGTCAACCACATAAATACCCATAGAAACTGCCATATCATCACCATAGAGGACCCCATAGAATTCCTGCACCGGGACAGAAAATCCATCATCAACCAGAGGGAGGTGGGATCTGATACAAACTCCTTTGCCATGGCCTTGAGGGCCGCATTGAGGCAGGACCCTGACGTAATCCTTGTTGGTGAGATGAGGGACAGGGAAACTATTGATATCGCCCTGACAGCGGCAGAGACCGGACATCTTGTTCTGTCCACCCTTCACACACTTGATGCAGTGGAAACCATCATGCGTATTGTCTCGACATATCCGCCCCACCAGCACATGCAGGTCAGGCTGCAGCTGGCCGGTGTAATAAAGGCGGTCATCTCACAAAGGCTCATGCCAAGGAAAAACGGACAGGGTGTGGTCCCGGCAACTGAGATCATGGTATCCACGGCACGAATCCGTGAATGTATCCTTAACGAAAAACGATCAGACGAGATACCCGATGCCATTGCCGAAGGCACGATTTCATACGGGATGCAAAGTTTTGATCAGTCATTGATGTCCCTGGTAAAGGAGGGTCATATATCCTATCACGAGGCATTGAGGCAGGCCACAAATCCCAATGATTTCGAGCTGAGGATGAAAGGTATTCAATCCACAAGTGACTCAAAATGGGAAAATTTTGAGCAAGCAGAGGAGCAGAAAAAAGATGAACCAGCGATATTCGGGCAGGAAAAAGATAGAGACCGTGAGTGAAGGTGTCACCTGTGCCCTGAAAATAATCTCATCGAGGGATATCTCTTCCTTTGAGCTAAAAAAAAACTCCTTGATAAAGGGGCCGACGAGCAGACAGTAAAGACCGTATTGTCAAAGATCGACGGGTTCGGCTATCTGAATGACACGGAAAATATCGCCCGCAGGGCCGAGCTCATGGCAAAAAAGGGCTACGGCGATATGTATATCCGACATTACCTCCAAAGACTGGAGATACCCGAAGAATGGGTGGATAAAGCCCTTGACTCAATGGACAAGGACCTGGCCGAAGAAAAGAGAATCTTTATCAATATAAAGAAAAAACCGGAAAAAGGCAGAGAAAAAATGATAAGATACCTTTATAATCGTGGATTTGACATGGATACGATTTTAGACGCAATGTATGAAAGGCAGGAGCCATGAAGGGCACA
>JAYEKR010000033.1:0-6095 GCA_034661115.1 Thermodesulfobacteriota bacterium
TACACATCCAGCTCGTAAACTCGTTTCCGTTCTCCCCAATTTCTAATTTCTAATTTCCAATTTCAAGCCGTGAACGGCTAACAATCAAGATATGGCCCTGGAATTATCTTCAGAAGGCTCAATGAGCCTCTTCGGGCCCAAGGCCCTGGTGTTTATATCCTTGAGAAAACGTTTGATTATAATATTTTCGGGGTCTTTGACCTTTTTCAGGGCCTGGTCCATGTTGATCTTGCCTGCTGCATAGGTCTCATGTCCTCCCCCTGATCCTATCCCCCGGCATATCTTGTGTGCAAGTGCGCCGGCCATGTAGCTTGAATGTGTTGTTCGTATGGAAAACAGCAGGGACCCGTTATGCCGACCATAACACATGCACCACTTTGTCCCCTCGATCCTGATAAGGTTGTCCGCATATTCCCCTATCATCTCGGGCCACCCCATGGTGTCCACCCTCGCCACTATTGCATCACCGTAGATCATTGCATTCTCAAGCACCCGAAATAGCTCCACGAAATACTCTTTGGGCATCTTGGGATGCTCGATACGGGCCAATTTCTTCTGCATGGTATATGGATAAACAAAGACCGATGCCCTTATGTCCGCATCCACTGCACGTCTTCCCATATCCCTGGTATCGGACTTTATACCATAAAACAGGGCCGTGGCTACCCTTCGATCGACCGGAAGGCCCAACTGCCGGATATACTGGGTTATGATGGTAGATGCGCTTCCCATATCGCTGCGGACATCCATATGGGATGCCTTGAGTGAAGACTTCCGAAGGGGATGATGATCCACCACAATCGTTGGGATAATATTGTCAGGAAGAGAGACATTACCGGTATGAGGCTGACAGTCAACCATGGCAATAACCGAATAATTTCGTGGTGATATCTGACTGAATGGGGTCATCTTGATGTCCAGAAACCGTATCATACTCTGGTTTTCCGCCCTCCCGACAATGCCCCCATAGGAAATGATGGATGAGACCCCCATGGCCGTTTTAAAGATATATTGCAACCCGAAGGCAGAGGCGATACTGTCCGGGTCCGGGTTATCGTGGGTCAGGATAAGGACCTTGCGTTTGCCCTTGACAATGCCGAGCAGACTCTTTTCCAGTTCCTGTTTTGTAAATGCCGCCATATTTATCTCCCCTGATGCAGAATCGAAGCGATCTCATCCCTGATTCCATTCTCGTGCGTTCCCTTCCAGTAGATCCGTTTACACACAGGGCACCGGGAAAAGGACGCGTGTGTTGCAAAGACATACTCGGGAACAACTCTGGAGGCCTCTTTCATGGTGATGCCCACGAGTCTCTCATTGCATATGCTGCAAAGCGACAAAGGCCTTGCCTGTCTCTGGAGATCGAAGGCCCGGGCCACCTCCATCATCTGGTCATGAACACGATCCGGATATATAACCATGGTATTGTCTGTTCTTTTTTCCATGCGATGAAGCCTTGTAAGAAAAACCCTGCCATCAGAGACTGCATCTTCTATCATTTTTTGATCCTGTCCGCGCATATACAAGGTATCAAAACCCATCATCCTCAGCCATTTTGAAAGACGGCCAAGGTTCTGGTCACACAGAAAAGATACCCTCTGCCCTAAATGCATCCCTGACATGACATACCCTCTTTTCAGGATCAACGGTTATCACATCAAAACGCATGGGTGAATCATTAATCTTTTTTGATGCAAGATATGCCTGGGAGGTCCGCAAGATCCTCTTTTGTTTCCACAGAGGTATCCAGCCCAGAGGATCGCCGAAGCCCGTGCCGGCTGCAGACTTTACCTCAACAAAGACCAGTGTGTCTTGATCACGTGCAATAATATCTATTTCTCCGGTATATGCACAATAATTTACGTCCATGATTTTAAACCCTTTTGATTTCAGGTAGCTGCGGGCCAGTTCCTCGCCCTTTTTGCCCTTGTTCCGGGTGGATTCAGGCCTCAACACCCTTGAAACTCCTGCGGTGAATCGGGCATATCCCGAGCCTTGCAATGGCATCATAATGCGCCCTTACAGGATACCCCTTGTGCGAGGCAAAGCCCCATCCAGGATAGACCTCATCCATGCGGACCATATATCGATCCCTTGTCACCTTGGCAATAATACTTGCAGCGGATATCACTGGTTCAGTTACATCCCCACGGATTACTGGAAGGCATTCACATGCCAGGTCAGGGGCTGTATTCCCGTCAACAAGGGCAAAACCCGGGGCAATATTCAGCATGGACACTGCATCCTTCATGGCCATGAGTGTTGCCTGAAGGATATTGACACGATCGATTTTTTTTGCATCCACCGATGCCACGCCGAAACATACCTGTTCAGATTTGGTCAGTTGCTCAAAGATCTCTTCCCTTTTGCGCGGGGTCAATCTCTTTGAATCCCTTACAATGGAGGCAAACCCGCTATCCGGTGACATGATAACGGCTGCAGCAACGACCGGGCCGGCCAGAGGACCCCTTCCCGCCTCATCAATGCCGCATACCGGTGCTCTGCCCCTGGAGGCAAAATCCTCCTCAAGGGTCATTCTATCTCCGTATCTCTTTGAGCCTTGCAGCCTTACCTCTTCTCTCTCTGAGATAATAGAGTTTGGCCCTTCTCACCTTTGCATGGGAGACCACTTCAATCTTTTCCACGTTGGGGGAATACAGAGGAAACACACGCTCGACCCCTATGCCATAGGAAACCTTGCGCACGGTTATGCTTTCACGGTTGTTGCCCCTCTTGCGGACAATGACAACGCCTTCAAAGACCTGGGACCTCTGCCTGGTCCCTTCAATAATCCGTATGAACACACGAACCTTGTCTCCAATTCGTATCTCCGGAAATGCATTTGTCATCTGCGCCTGTTCAAACTTGTCTATCACATTCATATCTTATCTCCCTAATACACGATCTATCGCTATTGAGGCGGCAGAACGGACAGAAAGGTGATTGAACTCCCCGCCTCCCTGAATCGGTCCTGCTATGGCATCCATACATGAAAACCCCTGGGGAGCAAAGCCCCAACCTGTACCGAATACCAGACATATATCCCTGTTCATCGAGATCTCACGCACCTCGTCAAAGGATAAGGAACCATCCCTTTGTCTCGCCGTTGTGCCTATCATATACGCCTTTGTTTCTCTTTTTACCTCATCCATATCCTTGACAAGGCTGATAAGCTCCAGTGCCCTTTTTCTGAGGGGATTATATTCCCCCCCTGCCCCAAGAACCCAATGGTCCACAAGCCTTTGGGCAAATGCCCGCTGGTCCTGTATTGGATGAACGATATAGAGCCTATTGACCCCGTATGTCAAGCAGAGTCTTGAAAGATCGTGGAGATCGAGGTTTGTTATTGCAGTCGTGATCTCCTTGCCGTTCTTGTCAAGACACTCGGAATGCAAAAGACATATATATGTATTCACCCCTTATCCCCTGATAAAAGATCGGGTCTCATCTGCCGGGTCTTTTCCATGGACCTCTCCTTCCTCCAGAGACGGATATTTTCATGATCCCCGCCAAGGAGCACCTCGGGCACTAAGATGCCGCGAAACTGCCGCGGACGGGTATAATGGGGGTGTTCGAGCAGACCGTTATAATGTGAGTCACCTGTCTCAAAAGTGTCCCTTCCGAGCACGCCCGGCAAAAGACGGATCACTGCGTCCGTGATTGCCATGGCAGGGATCTCACCTCCGGTAAGGACATAATCCCCGGTGGAGATCTCTTCATCCACAAAGAGATCAGAAACCCTTTCATCAATGCCCTCATAATGCCCGCAGATAATGGTAATCTCATCCATCAGGCTCAGCCGTACGGCATCTTCATGCACAAAAGGTCTGCCCCTTGGAGAAGTCAATATAACATGCCCCGGGTTTTGGATGGATTCAATGGCATCTGCAACAGGCCCGGGCTTCATTACCATACCGCCCCCTCCGCCGTATGGGGCATCATCCACCACCCTGTGTACGCCCTCTCCATATTCCCGCAGATCGACCATGTCGACATCCACCAGGGATCTATCCCTGGCAGACCTGATGATGCTTTCGGAAAACACCCCGCTAAACATCCCCGGAAACAGGGTAATGATGTGTATCTTCATGAATCCATGGGATCCCGGTCCATGAGGTCTCCGAGCAGGGTTGCATCAATCACCATGCGCCCCTTTTCCACTGAGATCTCCCGGACAATATCCATTGTAGCCGGTATAAGGTATTGTTTTTGCTTGTCCACCACATAGACGTCATTGCCCTTTGTTGAGAAGATATCCACTATGCGTCCCAAAGGCCTGTCCTGTGTGTCAACAACCAGAAGCCCCATAAGATCGCACCAGTAAGATTCGTCCTTTCCAGGTTCGGGAAGCCATTCGCGTCTAACAAAAAGGCTTTCGCCCTTAAGGACCTCTGCCTTGGAACAATCATCGATCCCTTCAAGGGCCAGGGCATAGAACCGCCCTGAGGGTTTTATGCTGGTTATCTTTCTGGAATTGCCCTGCAATCCGACAATAAGGCGGGTATAATGCTCACGAAGATTAACAATGTCCCCATACCAGTGGATGAGCATCTCACCCTTGAGACCCCTGGGTCCCTTTATCCTTGCGACCTCAATGAGATCCGCACCCATCTATTCAAGAATCTCTAGCACAGACCTCTTTTTCAGCTTGGTGGATGCGGCAGTCAGCAGAACCCGCATGGCACGGGCGGTTCGACCTTCTTTGCCGATCACCTTGCCCAGGTCGGATTTTGCCACCCTGAGTTCTATTACTGATGTAACCTCGCCAACAACCTCGCCAACCTCGACCTCGTCAGGGTTATCTACCAGCGCCTTTGCAATGTACTCAATAAGATCTTTCATCATGCACCCCGGTCTAACCTAGATCGAATAGCCACCATCTTTGATAAGCTTTTTTACTGCAGGAGACAGTTGCCCCCCGTTGCCTACCCATTCACTAATCCTGTCCATCTTCAGACGGATGCTTTCAGGACGTCTCATGGGATCAAAGTGTCCCACCATTTCAATAAACCTGCCATCCCGCCTGGACCTGGAATCCACGACAACAACACGGTAAAAGGGTTTTTTCTTTACGCCCCCGCGAGTCAACCTGATACTAACTGCCATTAACTTCCCCCTTAGAGAATCAATATGTAATGATGCTTGTTGCTTATAGTACAAGACAAAAAGATGTCAAGAAAAATTGCTGTTCCCCCTCTTGACTTTGACATCCACATGGATAATCTGATATAAAAACAATCGTAACGGTTACCAATAGCATAAACAAAAAGGATTAAAAAGATGAGGACATTGATTGTTGAAGATGATTTTACAAGCAGGCACCTGCTCCAGACCTTTCTTGCGCCTCATGGCCCGTATGATGTCGTAATCAACGGCCAGGAGGCCATTGCCGCCTTTAAAATCGCATGGGAAGAAAAACATCCCTTTGACCTGATCTGTATGGATATTGTAATGCCCAACATGAACGGCCTGGAAGCCCTCAAAAAGATACGTGCCGCGGAAAAAGAGATGGAGATCAAGGAGAAAGATCGTGCAAAGATCATCATGACCACCTCTGACTCAGAACAACAAAGCGTTATAAATGCACTGAAAACAGGCGCAGACTGGTACCTGGTCAAACCCCTTTCAAAGAAAAAGTTCGAAGAGGAACTTACAAAACTCGGCCTTGTCTAAAGACAGATCCAAGACCAGATCTGTCTTCCTGAACTTTGAGAGGGGGTGTAAAAAAAGACAGGTTCAGGGTTTAAGGCACCCGCCTCAGCCACGAATGAAAACAAAAAGACATCTCATCATCCTTTGCCCTTATCTGTGTAATCTGTGGATAAAAAGGGTTTTAACTCTGCGCCCCCTGCGTCTCTGCTGTGGGGCATTTTTTATCATTCAATGCGCATACGCGCATCAAGGGCCATGCACCCCTTTCCCCGGGCAAAGACACGTACAGGGTTGATATCGATTTCTTTTATCACAGGGAACGCGGCCAGCAGGCGAGATACGCCGGAAACCAGATCAACAAAGGCATCCACATCCCCTTCATCCATCCCCCTTGTCCCCTTCAGGATAGAAAAACCTTTCAGACGTTCAAGGTTTTGCCTGAC
>JAYEKR010000034.1:0-5980 GCA_034661115.1 Thermodesulfobacteriota bacterium
AATAACAGGAACACCACCACAGTCATTCCCGCGAAGGCGGGAATCCAGTGTTCCAGATAATTCACGTTTCTGGACCCCCGCCTTCGCGGGGGTGACGCGGAAAGCACGTTCCGTGAACGGTTACAAAAAGATAAGCGTTTATGGCCGGAAACCCGAATGCATTAACAAAAAAAAGGGGGGCGGAATTCCCCACCCCCTTTTTTTTTGGTTATTTCAACCAGGCTTCGACTATCTTGGGGTTTTCCTTGACCCATCTCTCTGCGGAATCCTCAGGATCAGCGCCCTGGGCATTCCAGTACATGACCTGCCCGATCTGGCTAAGATTCCAGTGAAAATTATCAAGGAAACGGTAGACATCCGGCATATCCTTTTTCAGGCCCTTGCGCACGACCGTGCAGATTTCCTCTGATCCGCCGTAAACCCCCTTGGGATCCTTCAGGTATTTCAGGTCCCAGCGGGCAAACATCCAGTGAGGGGTCCATCCTGTAACCACCACCCATTCCTTTTTACGGATCTTATTCTTCATGGTGGCAGTCATCATGGCACCACTGCTTTCCATGAGGGTCATATTACCAAGGTTATAGTCCTCGATCGCCTTCTCTGTCTTGCTCATGATACCGGCCCCGGGGTCGATTCCAATGATCTTGTTGTCGAATTTGGCTGCATTGGCATCAAGCTCTGTAATGGAATCAATGGTGACATATTTCGGTACAACCATCCCTATCTTTGCGCCTGCACAGTTTTGCCCCAGGTTCACCACTTCACCCTTGACCTTGTCCAGGTACTGTTTATGGGTGACAGGAAGCCAGGCCGTGGTCATGCCGTCCACATCACCGATTGCTATGGCCTGCCACATGGCTGCAGCAGATACCGGGAGGATATCCACATCGTAGTCCATCTTTTCCTCAAGGATCTCCTTGACCACGTTCACGCTCGCAGTAGCACAGGCCCATTCCACATAGGCAAGCTCCACCTTGTCCTTTTTGGCAAACACGCCGGGTGCCCATACACCTACCAGGAATACTGCCATTACCATTATTGCTACACCAGATTTCTTCATATATTCCTCCTTATTATTTTTTTTACCCTTAAAGCATATAAACCAAAAGTGCAGGTTTACATTATTGCTATGTCTCCTGCTTACCGCCGAACCTCTGCATGACACGGTCAAGGAGGATCGCGATGATAACAATGGCAATACCTGCCTCAAATCCCTTTCCGGGTTCAAGCCGCTGTATGGCCTTCCACACCTCACCACCGAGACCCTTGGCACCGATCATGGACGCGATCACGACCATGGACAGGGCCAGCATAATCGTCTGGTTCACGCCCGCCATGAGCGTGGGTGTTGCCATGGGAAGCTGCAGTTTAAAAAGCTTTTGAGTCTTTGTACTGCCAAAGGCATCCGCCGCCTCAATCAATTCTTCGGGCACCTGCCGGATGCCCAGACAGGTGAGCCGGATCACGGGCGGCATGGCAAAGACCACGGTGGAAAAGATGGCACCTACAGGGCCCAGGCCGAAAAACGGGATAGCCGGAATCAGGTACACAAAGGCCGGCATTGTCTGCATGAAATCGAGAATAGGCATGATAATGCGGTACGCGACCTGATTGAGCGCGGCCAGGATACCCAGAGGAATACCTGTAATGATCGCAATCATGGTCGCTATAATCACGAGGGCCAGTGTACTCACCATGGGGTCCCACAGCCCCATGTTCCAGATAAGTGCCAGGCCCAAAAAGGCGAATATCCCGACACCCCGTTTTCTGCTCAAAAACCATACCAGGGCCGTGACAATAAGGATAAAGGCCCAGGGAGGAATAATCTCCATGGAGTTTACCAGGACAGATATACCGCTCTCCACAATATCGGAAAACGCCCTTGTGGCAAAGGAAAAATGTTCAACAAAGAAGTCAATGAATCTCTCTACGCCGCCGCCTATGGGTATCCTATACATCGCCCTGCCCTCCCTGTGCCAGAGCGTCAAGCAGCGCCCCCTTGATGATCACGCCGGCCAGTTCCTGTTTGTCGTCCACCACTGCCAGCGGAGAATTCGTGACAATGAGATCAAAGAGTTTATTGGCCGGGGTATCCAAGGCTACAGTTACAATATTCTCATTGAGTATCCCGGAGAGATCTTTATCTCCGCGTTTGATGGCTGCGTCCACATCATCGGCATACACAATGCCTTTGAGCCTGCCCCTGTCCTGGACAAAGATACTGGAGATCCCTGCGTACCCCATCTTGTGCAGTGCCGCCCTTGGTCCGTCATTCTTCAGGCTCGCCACCTCCTGGGGGTTTTTCATCACGCTCTGAGCGGTGATCACCTTGGTCATATCCACGTCCTCAACGAATTTCTCCACATAGCGTGTGGCTGGATTAGTGAGGATCTCCTCGCCGGTGCCCTGCTGGACAATGAGACCGTCCTTCATAAGGACTATGCGGTCACCGAGTTTGAGGGCCTCGTCCAGGTCATGGCTGATAAAGATGATGGTCTTGTGCATCTTTTCCTGCAATTTGATCAATTCATCCTGCATATCACGGCGGATGAGCGGATCAAGCGCGCTGAAGGCCTCGTCCATAAGGAGCACCTCCGGGTCCAGTGCCAGGGCACGTGCAAGCCCTACCCTCTGCTGCATGCCGCCGCTGAGCTGGGACGGCGGGTAGTCCTCCCACCCCTTGAGACCGACCTGCTCCAGTGCCTGCATTGCCCGGTCTCTGCGTTCTCCGGGATCGACCTTCTGGATTTCGAGCCCATATTCCACATTTTTTATCACAGACCGCCTCGGAAACAGACCAAAATGCTGAAAAACCATCCCGAAACGCTGCTGTCGCAATACCCTGAGATTCTCAGCCTCCATTGCGGTCACATCATCTCCATCCAGGAACACCTTTCCTGCGGTAGGTTCTATGAGCCGGTTGATACAGCGTACCAAAGTGGACTTTCCGCTTCCTGAAAGACCCATGACAACAAGGATCTCCCCCTCATTGACCACAAAAGAGGCGTTATTTACGCCTATTCCCAGCCCGGTTTTTTTAAGGATATCGTCCTTGGTGTGTCCCTCTTTTGAAAGGGCAACACCCTTTTCAGGATGTTTTCCAAAGACCTTATAAAGGTTCTGTACAACAATCTTTTCTTTCATAGCATCCTTTTCTGGCTCTCAACACAGGCAAAACAATCCCGTAGTTTCACGGCTGTTTTTTCAATCTCAATCATCGGATGGTGCATATGAACCGTCTGCACGGTGCACCTCGTCACCCCTCAAGGCAGGGGAAAAGGTGCAGACCAGATGCAAATCCTCATGGGCGCGAAGATAATGCTCGTCATTTTTGTCCAGGGCATAGATGGTTCCGGGCAGAATGGGATAGAGCTTCCCGTCGGACAGGGTCTCTATCTCCCCCTTTCCCTCTACGCAATAGACCGCCTCCAGGTGATTTTTATACCAGATGTGGGTCTGTGTCCCGGCAAAAATAACAGTGTCATGCATGGAAAACCCCATCCGGTCATCCTTCAGCAGCAGCCTCCGGCTCACCCAGTTATTGTTTTCTGCATATACCTCGCGACTGGTACCCTTGACCTCATTAAGTGTACGCACAATCATTCGATGATCTCTCCCTTCTTCATTGCGTTTCTTTCCTCAAGCACCTCGCCGATGGCCTCACCGATGATGCCAATGCCCCTCTCAAGGGTATCTTCTTCAATGGTCAAAGGGGGCAAAAACTTCAGGACATTATCCTCTGCACCAGCCAGTTCAATAACCAGATCCTTTTCAAATGCCCTGGCAGACACATCTTCGCAGAAGCCCCTGAACGGTATATGGAGCCCATATATAAGTCCTCTGCCACGTATTGAACCATTGAGCTCCGGATATTTCTCCAGAATCTTCTCCAGCCCACCCCTGAGCACGGTCTCCTTGTATTTCACCGCATCACGGAGATTGTCATTATCCCAATAGCCCAAGAGCTGTGTCGATGCAATAAACGCCAGGTTATTGCCCCTGAATGTCCCGGTGTGCTCCCCGGGCTTCCACTGGTCAATCTCCGGACGAATCAGGACCAGGGAAAGAGGCAGCCCGCCGCCGATGGATTTTGAGAGGACAACGACATCCGGGTTGAGGCCTGCACGCTCAAAGCTGAAAAATTCTCCGGTCCTGCCATTGCCCACCTGGATATCGTCCACAATGAGCAGGATATCATAATCCCTGCAGATCTGTTCTATGGACTGCAGCCATTTATCGCTGGCCACGTTGACACCGCCTTCGGCCTGCACGGTCTCCAGGATTACGGCAGCGGGCAGATCTACACCACTGCTGTTGTCATCGAGAAACTTGCGGAAGTATTCCGAGGTATCAACATCCTTTCCAAAATAACCGTCAAAGGGCATGAACGTGACATTTGCACGGTTGATAAAGGACTCGTCCCGGTAGAAGGCATTGCCTGTCACGCCCATGGCCCCCATGGTAAGCCCGTGAAAGGCGTTGGTAAAGGCCACAATATTCGATCTTTGCTTGACCTTGCGGACGAGTTTCAGCGCGGTCTCCACTGCATTGGACCCTGTGGGTCCGGAAAACTGTACCCGGTAGGTCATATGGCGTGGTTCAAGGATGGCCGACTCGATTTTTTCAAGGAATTTCTTTTTGGCTGTGGTGGCCATATCCAGCCCGTGCAGGATTCCATCGGACTGCAGGTATTCAATCAATGCCGGCGTAACCAGATCATTGTTATGTCCATAATTCAATGTACCTGCGCCGGCAAAAAAATCGATATATTCCTTCTCCTGATCATCATAAAGAAAAGATCCCTTTGCTCGATTGAACAGGACAGGGAAATGCCTGATATAACCCCGCACCTCTGATTCCAGTCTATCAAATGTCTGCATATTGTCTCCTTTTTTTCTTGTCTTAGTTAACCACTATAGATCCTGACCAGAAAACGGACCGATACGTAAAAGCCGCTCCTCCTCATGCCCCTGGTCGCCAAAGTGCTCACCAGAAAAATACGTAGATTCCTCGCACTTGGTATTCAGACGCTTTGCAAGGGAATGAAACATCTTTCTTGACGCATTATTTGAAGGTGTTACCGTGGTCTCGATCCAGGAAACCCCTTCAAGCCCTTTTCTTTTCAATATCGCGAGCAGCATGGACAAGCCCACCCCCTGCCTGCGCACCGAAGAACTCACCACCACCTGCCACACAAAGAGGGTGTCTGCCTTTTTGGGGTGGATATATGCAGAGATGTATCCCGCAACAGCACCCTTGTACAGCGCCACCACACTCGTTTCGGAAAAATGATCGCTCAGGATCAGATAATAATAGAGCGAATTCAGGTCAAGGGGCGGGGATGACTTGATCAAACGATATATTTCATTTGCGTCATCCAGGTCTGGAACCCTGTATTTGATTGTTTCAGTAGTATTTTTTTTATCTTTTGTCATCATATCCATTTTGTCGTGCCAACCATTCAATGCATTGATCACACTTAACCAGCTAGGCTGGTATAGATCTCAGTATCAGTATAAATTAAAGATTAGTTTTTATGGACATCTCCTCTAAAAAAAAAGGAGTGAACTGGTGCAGAACAATGGTGTCAGAACAAATTCATATACATCATTCTGATATACATACATCACCCGGACTCTCTTGTCAAAGAGGCATTTAAACTGTGACACAGGCATAAACCCGTCGTTTTTTAGGGGGTTTGCATTTTATCCGTGTTCATCCGTGTTCATCTGCGGTTCCATCTTCTTCTCGTTCTCGCGCGTTTCGCGCGGGGAGGTTTGCATTTTATCCGTGTTCCACCGTGTTTATCTGTGGTTCCATCTTCTTCTCGTTCTAGCGCGTTTCGCGGGGGGGGTTGCATTTTATCCGTGTTCATCCGTGTTCATCTGCGGTTCCATCTTCTTCTCATTCTAGCGCGTTTCGCGCGGGGAGGTTTGCATTTCATCCGTGTTCATCTGCGGTTCCATCTTCTTCTCGTGCT
>JAYEKR010000035.1:0-5969 GCA_034661115.1 Thermodesulfobacteriota bacterium
ATTGGAAATTAGAAATTAGAAATTGGGGAGAAATGAAACGAGTTTACGAGCTGGATGTTTACAAACTGGCAGAAGCGTTATCAGATATGGTCTGGCACGATTTTGATAAGTGGAACAAAAAGGTTCAGAACACTGTGGGCTATCAGATAATACGATCTTCATCATGGTTGCGAAAACTCATCAGAAGAAAAATTTTATCTGAGTCAAGAGCAATAGAATACAAAGCAATAGTTGAAAAACTCGGGCCAAAATTGAATGCGTTCGTCAACAGTACAAAAGCATAAAGGCCAAATTTCCAATTTCCAATTTCAACGTTCCAATTTCAACGTTCCGTGAATGGTTACAACCTTTCTTTACAGCAGGTCTTTGAGTACATCCATGACCTGTTGAACCTCTATGCGTTTCATGCAGGTGCTGTGGGAGCATTGTCTCTGGTTGCATGGAGAGCAGCAGAGGTCATGTCGGATCACATGGTTGTTCAGCGGGCCGGTCCTTGAGGGGTCAGAAGGGCCGAAGAGTCCGATAACCTCCTTGCCAAGGGCAACCGCCAGGTGCATTGGGCCGGTGTCCGCGCTTATGACTGCCCGTGATTCTGCAATAATCCCCTTGAGGTCTGTTATGGATGTTTTGCCTGCCAGGTCGATAATCTTTGCGCCGGATAATGAGGTGATGGCCTTTGCAGAGGGGATGTCCTGCGTGCCGCCGGTTATCACGCTGTATAGATGGAACCTTTGTTGTATGGCATTTGCCAGGCAGGCAAATCCCGTGTCTGTCCATTTGTTGGCCGTTTTTGTGGCCCCTATATTCAGGACCACATACCCTGCAGGAAGGGGAAAAGGCATGCCTGCATCGACCGGTATCGCCCATCTGATTTCCCCGGGGGTTCCACCCAGGAAAGATGAGAATTCCATATACTGGTAGACCATGTGCCTGCCGGGATCACTGGAAGGGATGCGTTCGAAGGGCAGGAGCCATGTCTGCTCCTTGCACCGGTTTTTGTCAAAACCGATCTTTCTTTCGGCCCTGGCAGCCAGGCAGAACAAGCTGGATTTGAGCGTCCGCTGGAGATCAAGCGCTATATCAAAAGAATGCCTTCTCAAGAGCTGGATCACCTTTTTCCCTGAATCGGACCAGTTGTCCGGGTCAAAGACAATGACCTCGTCCACGCAGGGATGCCCTTTGACAAGGGGAAGGCTCAGGGGTTCAATAAGCCAGCATATACGGGCGTCCAGTCGGGTTTTGAGATCAAAGGCCAGAGGAAGGGTATTGACTACATCCCCCATGGCACCCAGTTTTATGATCAGGATATCCATGATATATCTGGATAGTTCAGATACATCTATTTTGCAATACCGCTGTGATGGATCTGTTGGGTAAGCGCTAAAATGAACAGTGCTCTGTTTGAATGCTTGACTCATATTGTCCCATGCCTTAGATTTGTCTGGGGAGGTGTTTATGGTTGAAAACAAGGATTTGCCGACAGGCACAAAGGGGAAAAAAAACAGGTGGAAGGGTTTTGGGGCAGGTATCCTCTGTGTTTTTATCCTTGGTCTGGGGTGCGGGTATTATATGTGGGAATACAGGGGGAATAAGGCCCCTGATTATAAAAAAACCCTTACTGAGGTGAGTAATTATATCGCTACCATTGAACACAAAAACAGAGGGCTTCGTAAAAAGGTCAACGGGCTTGAGGAACGAATCAATACCCTGGAGGCCGGGGCAGCTGCATCTGCCGATGCAGCCAGTCAGGAGGCGGGCCTTCGTTCGAGTATCAAAGTGCTTGAAGAAAACCTGAATGCATCAAAAAAGCGCAATCAGGCACTTGCCATGGAAAATAAAGACCTCAAGGCCAGGCTGAGTGCGTCGGCTGAACAAAAGAAAGATGCCCAGGGTGCGGATATGACATACACCTACTCAACCACCATGTAAGGGACTATGTTCGGGTTACATGTTTTTTGCCAGGCCTGTAAAGATACGGGTCAGGTCTGGATCAAACTGGGTCCCGCTGCATTTCCTGATCTCTTCCAGGGCAGCTGCATGAGTCATGCCTTTGCGGTATGGCCTGTCCGATGTCATGGCGTCATAGGAGTCTGCAATGGCGATTATACGTGAGAGTATCGGTATCTTGTCTTCTGCAAGGCCAGAAGGATAGCCTTTACCGTCATACCTTTCATGGTGATGGCGTATGATTTCGGCCTCTTTATTCATGGGGAGGATGGGCTTAATGATATCCGCGCCCATTTCCGGATGTTTTTTTATCATATCAAATTCTTCATCACTCAGCGGCCCGGGTTTAAGCAATATACTGTCAGGTATTCCTACCTTGCCGATGTCGTGCAAAGATGCCGCTATATACAGGGTTTCTATCTCATCGTCATGGAGATGGTAGGCCTTTCCAATCTCCATGGAAAGGGTGGTCACCCGGGTGGAATGTTGGGATGTATGCGGGTCTCTGGCATCGAGTATCTTTGCCATGCTGTTGAGGGTGGAAAGGATATTGTCGTAGAGCCCCTCATAGAGAGCCACGTTTTCCATACGTTCCGCAGTTCTTTCAAGGAGGTAGAGAATCTTGTCCTCCATATCCTTGTTCAGCACATGCTGCGTAACGATGTTGAGTCCTGCAAAGAGTTGACCTTCGATCACAAGGGGGAAGATTGTTTCATAGTCCTCGCTGCCGAGTATTCCAGGTATGGTCTTTCTGCATACCGTCTTTTTGGTCAGTTCTTTGTCCAGTGCCCTTTCTGCGCCTGTGTCAGGATCGACAAGCGTCATTTTTTTGCGGTTCAGCGGGTAAAAACCCACTATTGCATCTTCTATGAGTTCAGAGGTGATCTCTTTGATTGCCGAGACCAGATCCTTTATGCCCTTGAGGCTGGTGATTTTTTCTGACATGCTGTGCAGGGAGGTGATCTCCTGGTTTTTATCTTCGAGCTGTCCGGCCAGGTTGTCGACAAGACGGTGAAGATGCAGTTCATCTGAAAAGCGTTTATTTTCTTCCAGAAGGTGTTTTTCCCTTTTTACCTTGCTGAGCAACAACTCTATCTGTTTGATCTTAAAGGGTTTTGAAAGGAAATCAGATGCGCCGTATTTCATTGCATCTATGGCGGTTTTGATAGATGCATATCCGGTAATTACGATGACAGGGATGGAGATATCCCTTGATTTTATTTCCTGTATGAGTTCGAGCCCGGACATGTTCGGCATCATTATATCTGTGAATACACATAGATAATACCCGTCTTTAAAACATTCCAGGGCCTTGATACCGTCTGCGGCCGTGGTGGTCTGGTATCCCAGCTCAGATATCAGTTCGGATAAGGTTGTTCTTATCCCCTCGTCGTCGTCTACAACAAGAACCTTGTCATTCATCAGATGATTTCCTTGAGTATGCTTCCCTTGGATGAGCCATATTCCCTGTTTGATGTCCTGGTGTCTGCCTGTAGACGTTCCAAGTGATCGATTGCTGCCAGTATCTTGTCCATGTCATAATTTCGTGGCGGCCGTGCGCGGGTATCCACTAAGGTCTTTTCTTCCATCTCTTTTATGCTGTTGTGCATCTTTATCAATTCCTCTTTCAGGTTTGTTATTTCCTCGATAAGGTGCTGTTTTTGCCGTACTGTGTTTATTACAAAACGTATCTCCTCAATATTGAAGGGTTTTTTTATATAATAAAAGGCCCCCCGGTTTACCGCCTCAATTGCGGATTCAATGGATGCATATCCTGTTATGAGAACAAAGGGGATGTCAAAATGGAGTTCATGGATCGTATTTAAGAGATCCAGTCCGGACATGCCGGGGAGTTTCAGGTCACAGATGATCAGATCAAGGTCCTTGTCCTGAATCGTCTCCAGCAGGTCTTCCGCCCGGTGAAAAGGGATTGGGAAGAGTCCCTCTTCTTCGAGAATCTGTGCAATAAGGTCCAGGGTCTCATTGTCATCATCGACAATGGCCGCTTTCAGGATATCCATTCCTTGTTCTATCGAAAGCATGAAGGATTTTCTTGAGCCCGAAACCCGGTTTTTTTGCAGCACGGCCTGATTTGTTTGATTCTGAGTCTCTAATGGTTCATTTGTCTGACTGCGCGGTTATGTGCCTTCAGGGTGCTGGAAAAGGTGTGGTAGCCGTTTCCCCTTGCGACAAAATATAGATATCGGGTTTCAACAGGGTTCACGGCCGCAAGGATCGAATCTTTTCCGGGGTTGCATATGGGACCCGGGGGCAGCCCTTTACGCAGGTAGGTATTATAGGGGCTCTTGCGCAGGATATCTTTGTGTTGGATCTTTCCATGAAACGTCTCAATACCGTATATGACCGTGGGGTCTGACTGCAGACGCATCGAGGACCTGAGCCGATTGTGGAAGACCGAGGAGATAATGGGTCTTTCCTCTGACCTGACTGCCTCTTTTTCAATGATAGAGGCCAGCGTGACTGCCTCAAGGTCCGAGAGCCCTGTTGCAGAGGCCTTTCGGGCCATCCCTTCGGTATAGATGGAATGGAATCTGGATACCATTTTCTCCATGATTCCCAGGGGAGTCATGTCCACAAAAAAGAAGTAGGTGTCCGGATAAAGGAATCCTTCCATGGATGGTGCATCCAGACCGAAGAGTCTCACGGTGTCTGAGGCCTTTGCCAGGGCAATGAATGTCTCCCGTTCACACAGGTCATGATCCTCTAGGATTCTGGCGATATCATAGATATCGCTTCCCTCGGGGATGGTTACGGCATATTGCATGGTCTTGCCGTTAAAGAGGATATTCATAATTTCTTTTGGGTACAAACGGTCTTTGAACATATAGGTGCCGGCCTTGAGTCCCCTGGCCTTGCCGCAGGCAAAGGTCATTACAAAGAATATGTACGGGTCCGTAATGATATTGCCCAGGAAGAGTTTGTCGGATATCTCCCAGGTGCTGCAGCCCCGGGGTATGACTATTTTAGTGGTGGATTCAGGTGCCTTGGCGGTGGATATGAACATGTATACGTGGGTGACTGCCGGGACAAGGGCACATATAAGGATAATCAGTCCACAGGAAACAGGTCGTTTCATGACGGGTGTTCGTCCAGATATGACTGTAATATGAGGCTGGCGGCTATTTTGTCCTTCACGTCCTTGTGTTTTTTTTTCGGGACATTGTGTCTTGTCAGGAGATCGTGCGCCTCAAAGGAACTGAGCCTTTCATCCCATAACACAATTTCCAGCCCGGTGGTCTGCCTGAGGCAATTGGACCATTCTTTTACCCTTTCTGCCATTGGACCTGTGCTGCCGTCCATATTGTAAGGCATGCCCAGCACGATCTGCTCGATTTCGTAGTCCAGTACTATCTGCTGGATCTGCTGCATATGAGACTGGTCTTTTTTTACTTGTATGGTCTCCAGTGGGAGGGACATGGAGCCCCATGGGTCACTTATCGCAATACCTATGCGTTTTGTGCCGTAATCTATCCCCATGATCTTCATGGTCAGCTGGGGCGGGCCAGGTCTTTCATGGCTTTCAGTGCCTCGGGTTTACCAATGCAGACAAGCACATCTTTTTCACCGATAGTGTAATCCGCCTGTGGGTTGAATACCATCTCTCCATGTGCCTCTTTGATCGCCACCACGGTAAGGCCGATGTTTTTTTTGATTGGAGAGTCTTTTAATGTTTTACCGTTGAGGCAGGATTCAGCCTTTATCTCGAACCCCTCCATATATATATGGAGATCGTCTGTTTTATCCCCTGCAGCAAGGTTTATGAAATCCACTACAGTGGGTTTAAGGATGATATTGGACATATGCCTGCCGCCGATAAGGTAGGGGGACACGACCTTGTCTGCGCCGGCCCGCTTGATGTTTTTAATGGATTCTTCGGTGGCCGCCCTGGCAAGCACAAAGATTTCAGGGTTGAGTTCCTTGGCTATGAGCGTGATATATACATTATTCATGTCGGACGAGGCAGTTGCAATCAAACCCTTTGCCCGCTTGATCCCTGCCGC
>JAYEKR010000036.1:0-5969 GCA_034661115.1 Thermodesulfobacteriota bacterium
TATGCTGTCGGAAGATCGTATTATCTGATAGCCCACAGTGTTCTGAACCTTTTTGTTCCACTTATCAAAATCGTGCCAGACCATATCTGATAACGCTTCTGCCAGTTTGTACACATCCAGCTCGTAAACTCGTTTCATTTCTCCCCAATTTCTAATTTCCAAATTCAAGCCGTAAACGGCTACCTAAGGGGAATAGGCCTTTCGCAGCAAGCTGCGGGGAATTAAACCCTAAGAGAGATTAATATTGACATCTGGCTCACTGGTGTCACATTTTTTCAATGGAAAAATAAAAGGTGTTGAAGATATGGCCGCCAATATCGAAGATTCCACGGCCGAGATAATATCCGTCCCTGATCTTTTTGAGCTCGTCATTAAGGGGCCTGACCCAGAAGGGATTGCCTTCGCGGTTGTAGTTGACACGCAAAACCTTCTGCCCGTCACCCAGGATGGAATCGATCACCCCGATCTTGAAATTCCCGATTCGGATAAGACCCAGGAATTCATTGTATCCGCCTGTGCCTTCACGCTCTTCGACATTGGGCGGAAAAAACTTGCGATGAGAGAAAAAACGTATATCGGGCAAAATTCCTGTGATCAATTTGACTGCATAATAACCCCGCAAATCTGATGGATCGGGCGTGGTCCCGGCTGCAAATCTATCTTTTAGTTCTGAAAATTCTTTTAATCCCATACTGTTCTCCTTTTTTATATATTGTCCCTGAAGTGTATTATCCTATTATCCGGGCGATTTTATCTGCGGCTCGCGTGGCAATTGCCATGATCGTCTCCATCGGGTTTGTTCCCAGGCTGGTGGGGATACTGCTCCCGTCCACCACAAACAACCCCGGCACTGTGTGGCATTCGTGGTTGGAATCAATGGCTGAATTGTCAGTGGATGTACCCATCCTGGCCGTACCCAGGGCATGATAGGCGCTCAGGATTATGTTGTGCGCTTTCCACTTGCGCTGCAGCATGGCATCCAGATCCTGTTCGCTTTCAACAACAGGGGCATCAAAGGTCGGCATAATCAGCCTCTTGGCCCCGGCCGCGAAATACACCTTACCAAGGATATGCATTGCGCGCACCAGGTTTTTGGTATCGGCCCGGTTCAGGTTATAATAGACAAAGGGACGATCGTTCCAGCCCGGCCTGACAAAGCCTGTCGAGGTGTCTTTTATCATGCAGCCGAATACAGCCAGGTGCTGATAGGCCGAGACCAGGTCAGTATATTGTCTGCCTATCCCGGGCAGGACAGTTGCCAGTATTGAAAAGGGCGGGGTGGCGCCTTCAAAGGTCAGGCCCTCGGCCTTGAATTCATCGATCATATAACCCTGGGGAATACTGGAATCATTTTTCATTGCACGCTCAGGAAATACAGCGCCCACATAGACCGCTGGATGGATGGTGAGGTTTTTCCCGATCCACTTGTTTTTCCTCACCAAGTGGTTCTTCTGGATCAGTGTCGGTGTAATCATGGCACCGCAGGAAAGCACAGTGGCCTTGGCATGGCAGGTCAATGTGACCCGTTTACCCGTTGAACCCGTACCGATGGCCCGGATACCTGTTGCGCGCGGCCCGTCGGTCAGGATATCCTTGACCTCAAAATCGGTAAAGAGCTGGGCCGCTGCATCAAGGGCCCTGGGAATATATGAAATATTTGTGGACTGTTTGGCATCTGTCGGGCATCCCTGGGTGCACACGCCCTGGCCATCGCAGTCAATAATATTGTGCTTGAGAGGGCCGCAACTGTACCCCAGCGTATCGCAGCCCTCTTTGATTACCTCTCCGATCGGTCCGATATACTTGGCTTCGCATTCCTGGACATGGATGATATTTTCGACCCGTTCAAAATAAGGGGCCATCTTCTCCGGGGTAAAATCTTTCAAGCCCATTGCCACCCATTGATTCAGGATATTGTCCGGTGCGCGAAAACAGGTGCCCGAATTGATAAGGGTCGTGCCGCCTACTGCCTTACCCATCTGGATAGATATAAAAGCATTTCCAATAGCGGCAGTAATCCCGCCCCCCCGGTAAAGCATGGGGATCATATCGAGCGGATTGCCGCTGAAGACGTCCCGGCGGTAGAACGAACCGGCCTCGATAATGGCCACGGCCAGCCCCTTTTCGGCCAGTTCCTTTGCCACCACGGCACCACCCGCACCAGTGCCCACAACCACCACATCGGCCTCGATGACCTGGTCGGCATCAAAGGAATCAGCAGGGGTTATCTGTTGCATCCAACGCTGTTCGGGCTCGGGATTGATTTTCTCCTTGCGAAAAGGGATATCCAGGGCCTCATGCACCTCCGGAGAGCTGACGTACACGAACTTATAGGGCAGGACTATCAGATTGCCAAAGGTGCGCACAAGATAATTACCTGAAGACATGAGTCCATGCAAAAATACAAAGCGCCTGGGCAGGTCCAGACGGCTGAGGGTCTGTTTGTGTTGAAAAAGAGGCAAGACCTCAATAAGCCCCAGAAAGGCTGCATATCCCCAGTAAAGGGCGCGTTTTTTGGCTATGCCTGCCTCCAGCCTGTCGAAGATTTCCTGGTTGGTAAGGGACATTGCCTTGCTCTCATAAAAAAGGGCCTCGATAATGGCCAGGCCCGTGCTTTGGAAAGGCATTGACCTGCTCATGGATTTGCCTCCTCTAAGGCGGTCCTGGGCAGCAAGACCGGTTTTTCAATCGGCCCCTGAAGCCTGAGCTCCTTGACCCTGCTTCGCAAAGAATTAAAGATATCCGGAAAGGTGGATTTGGCGAGAATCTTCTCGATAAAGCCCGGCATGGCCCGGCCGACATCCATGGTAGTGGTATAGGTGACCAGAACCCGCGTATCATCGTAGGGCTCTACCCGCCAGTAACCCTGTGCATCATGGATCGGTCCGCTGACATAAGACCAGTAGCTGGTATGGTCCTGTTCGCTGATATTATAGGCCAACCGGTATTTAAAACCCATAAAGGCCACCTTGACCTTGCAATCCACCAGGAGCCGGTCTTTTTCCCAGCCCACCGGGCGATAATACTCGGTATGTGGAAGAAATTTACCAAAGGAGTCAAAGTCCGTGATGATCCACCAGATCTCCTGCACACTCGCCTCCACCAGGGCCTGGCCCGTGGGCAGATATACCTTTGTAAGGGGATGTTGTTTGATCTCGGTAAGGATCTCGCCCTTTTCCAGGGCCTCAATTTTCTGTTCATCACTCGAACCCCGGGCAGCCCATGTTTCAGCCCCGCACAGGACGATCAAACAGATGACAAATATACCTGCCTTTGCTTTTGGATACATAATACAACCTCCTGAATAAAAGAAGATTCCATTGCATCAACAAAGATATCGTACCACCTTATTGACACCCTTGTCAATGGCCGTAAAAAATGGGGACACTTCCCGTATTAATATTGACATCTGCTCATTATCAATATATATTTAAAATGTGCCAAGAATAGCAAGAGTTTGTGCCATAGATTACCCTCATCACATCACACAGCGTGGGAACAACAGAGAACCCGTCTTTTTTGACAATGAAGACAGGGAATTTTACCTAAAGGTTTTAAGTAGATACAGCCGTCAATGGGATTTTGGTATCTGGGCATATTGCCTTATGACAAATCATGTTCACATACTTTCAGTTCCCAGGAGACAAGAATCATTTGCCAAAGGGTTAGGCAGTACCAATCTGGTATACACTCAATATATAAATCGTAAATACAAAAGGAGCGGAAGACTATGGCAGAACCGTTTTTTTTCTACAATAGTAGAAGATGAACCATATTTATGGGCAGTTATAAGATATATCGAAAACAATCCCGTTAGGACAGGTCTTGTTCAAAACGCCGAGGATTATAGATGGTCAAGTTGCAAAGCCCATGTCTCAGACCTTAAGGACCCAATCCTGACTGCTAAAAATTGGCTTGAAGAAGATACCGTACAAGTCTATAAAGAATTTTTGAGGAATGATGACAAAAAAATAGAAAAATCAATCAGAAATGCAACAACGACAGGGAGACCTCTTGGCAGTGTAAATTTTATACAATTACTCGAAAAAAAACTCGGCAGAAGTCTATTGCCTAAAAAAGCCGGACGTCCGGAAAAGAAAAAGGGGGAATAATATGGGAAGTGTCCCTATATGAAATACATTCGCAACTTCAGTATCATCGCACATATCGACCATGGAAAGTCCACCCTTGCCGACCGCCTGATTCTGCAGACCGGGGTCAGTGATGCACGGACATACAAGGCCCAGATACTTGACAATATGGACATTGAAAGGGAACGGGGTATCACCATCAAGAGCCAGGCCATCACCCTTCCTTATCGGGCAAAAGACGGGAATATCTACAGCCTGAACCTCATTGATACGCCCGGACATGTGGATTTTTCCTATGAGGTATCCCGGTCACTGGCATCCTGTGAGGGCGTTCTGCTGCTGATCGATGCGGCCCAGGGCGTCCAGGCACAGACCATTGCCAATCTATATCTCGCAATGGAGCATGACCTGGAGATTATCCCTGTCATCAACAAGATAGATCTGCCTTCAGCAGATGTGGATCGTGTTATCGAGCAGATAGATTCCGAGCTGGGGCTCGACCCGGATACGCACCTTGCGTGCTCTGCCAAGGAAGGGACCGGGATCGACGCAATCCTGGAGGCCATTGTCCAGCGTATCCCCAAACCAAAAGGTGATTCAGATGCCCCACTCGCGGCACTGATCTTTGACGCCCAGTATGACCCGTTCCGCGGAACCATCATCCACTGCCGAATCTTTAACGGCACCATAAAGGCAGGGGATGTCATCCGGTTCATGTTCAATGATTCAGTCTACCGGGTAGAGGAGGTCGGGCATTTTCTCTTGTCCCGTGAAAAACGCGACCACATTTGTGCAGGAGAGGTTGGCTATATCATAGCAGGCGTAAAAACAGTTTCCGATGTGAGCATTGGAGACACGATCACCCTGGAGAACAGGCCATGTAAAGACCCGCTTTCGGGATTCAAGGATGTCAAACCCGTGGTCTTTGCCTCAATCTATCCCATTGCATCGGATGATTACAAGGACCTGTCCGACTCCCTGGAAAAATACACGCTCAACGACGCATCCTTTATCTATGAAAAAGATTCATCTGCGGCCCTTGGACAGGGTTTCAGGTGCGGATTTCTGGGGCTTTTGCACCTTGACATCGTACAGTCACGGCTGGAGCGTGAATATGACCTGTCCATCATCCTTTCTGTACCGAGCGTAAAGTACAGTTTTACACTCAAAAACAATACCGTGCTTTATGTGGACAACCCTGCTCATTATCCAGATCCCCTTGCAATCGAAAAGGCAGAAGAACCCTATATCAGGGCATCCATGATGATGCCTGACCGCTATGTAGGCCCTGTCATGAACCTGTGCATGGAAAGACGGGGCGTAAACTCCACCATAAATTACCCAAGCCCGGGACGGGTGGAGATTATCATTGAGATGCCCCTGGCCGAGGTCGTCTTTGATTTCTATGACCGTTTTAAATCAGTGACCCAGGGATATGGATCGTATGACTATGACATCATAGACTACCGCGAAAGCCATCTGGTTCTCCTGGATATTCTGGTCAATGGCGAAAAGGTCGATGCCCTCTCCCAGATCGTACACCGGGACCGTGCCCGTGCCAGGGGGCTCCATTCCTGCGAAAGGCTCAAGAAAGAGATCCCCAGGCAGATGTACAAAATCGCCATTCAGGGGGCCATCGGCGGCGAGATTATCTCCCGTTCGACGATCTCCGCCTTCCGTAAGGATGTGACGGCAAAATGCTATGGCGGAGATATCACACGAAAACGCAAACTGCTGGAGAAACAAAAAAAAGGCAAAAAGCGCATGAAGCTGGTCGGTTCTGTCAGCATCCCACAGAGCGCATTTCTGTCAATACTGAAATCAGACACGGATTGATGTCCCCGGGCCATAACCATGACCAGCCCCAGATACCGGGGC
>JAYEKR010000037.1:0-24393 GCA_034661115.1 Thermodesulfobacteriota bacterium
TCCCTGAACCCAACAACCTCCGCCATGATCGAGGCGGACATATCCCTTGAATAAATCTCGCACAAACCCCCAATGGAAGTGCCCGGACCCTGACCTTCCACTACCAGGCCGACAATATTGGTAACCTTGCCCCTTACCTGTACCGGGTCAAGGTCTTTGATAACTGCCAGGGTCTTTGCGTAATCAATCACTTAATATATCCCTGATACGTTCCAGCTGGGAGCCTATGGTTGCATCGATGTCCCCCAGCCCGGTTTCCAGGAGTGCGCCCCCTCGTTCAACAGAAGAATCCTCTATGATATGGATCTGCTTTCCACCGGTGAGATCCCTCGAAATAATCTCCTCGATATCCCTCATGTATTCAAAATCAAAAGGGTTAAGCCGTACGCGCACCTCGTCCTCCTCTGAAAGATGCAGACTTGCGGCCTGTATTGTATCGACAATGATCTCAGGTGAAAGATTAATCTGCCTGTGAATAACTTTTTCTGCAACCATAAGGACAATATCCAGCATCTGCTGCATATGTTTCTGTGTGAGGGTCTCCCTTAAGGAAGAGACCTGTTTCAATGTATCATCAAGGGTCTCGAACAGGGGTTCAAGCCTTTTTATCGCAACCTTCTTCCCCTGTTCCTGCCCCTGTTTCAACCCCTTATTATAGGCATCCCTCTCAATGGCTTCCTTTTCCTCGCGCGCCTTTCTCAGGATCTCTTTTGCCTTGAGCTCCGATGCCTTTTTTCTACCGCTGGCTTCCCCCACATCCCTGACATCAAAACGGGAAAAGGAAGAGGGCTGAATCTCATTGTTTTTTAATATCTTAGATGAGGACATCTCCTCCTCCCTTTCCGCCAATAACGATCTTGCCGGCTGATTCAAGTTTCCTTACCACCCTTACAATACTCTGCTGAGAGGTCTCCACATCAGAAAGCTTGACCGGCCCCATGGCCTCCATATCATCCCTGAGCATATCAGATGCACGCGAAGACATGTTTGAAAGTATCTTATCCTTGAGTGTATCGCTGGATGTTTTCAAGGAAAGTATAAGGTCCTCATTGGTGATCTCCTTGAGGATGGCCTGTATACCGCGGTTATCGACATTGATGATATCCTCGAACACAAACATCTTCTGTCTGATACCTTCGGCAAGGTCCGCATCCTCTTCTTCAAGAAAAGAAAAGATATTGGTCTCCGTGGCATTATCAAGGGAGTTCATGATCTCCGCCACACTCTCTATCCCGCCGAGTTTCTTGCTTTCCATGCTTCCCATGGACTCGATCTCGTCCTTGAGCACCTTATCAACATCATTGACCACCCCGGAGGGGACCATGCCCAAATTGGCCATACGGTATATAATCTCAGGCTGCAATTTCTCCGGAAGGTTTTTCAGGATCATGGCTACCTGCTCATAATCGAGATGGGCAAGGACCAGGGCAATTGTCTGGGGATGCTCACCCCTGAGATAATCAACCAGTATGGCGCTGTTCACGTGCCGGAGCGAAGAAAAGGCCCCTGTATCCGTTGCCTGCGATATGGAACTAAGGATCGGCTCTGCCTTTTCATCGCCAATGGCATCAACAAGGACCTTTTTGACAAAGTTCAGGCCTTTGCCTGTAACCCCGCTCAATTCAGCGGTTTTTTCCTGGAACTCATTCATTATGGACCGGACAGTACCCACCGGGATCGTAACGTCCTCAAGAAGGGCCATGCGCTTGCCAAGCAGCTCAATCTCATAGTCACTGAGCTGCTTAAAGACATCCCTGGCAAAATCATCCCCCATGGCCATGAGTAAAATGGCTGCCTTTTGTGTCCCGTCTATCTTGTCTGATTTGGCCATATTATGTCTTCTCCTGAAGCCATGCCTTGACCACGGCCGTTGCGTTTCCTGTGTCCTGCTTTGCCAGATCCTCAATGATCTTTCTCTGTCCTGTAATCGCCTGTTTCATCTCATCACTTTTGACAGCGGCCTTGATTCTGGGTGCCTCGGGTTCCTCAGGGGCCTCATGCGTTTTTTCTATGGCTTCCTCGGTCTTATCCTTGGCCTCCTTTTCTATCACCTTTATAGAGGACGATATGCCCTTTATCATGGGCCGTACCACAAAGATAAAAAGCAGGAGCACCAGCAGAACCAGGACAGCAGGCTTTATCATGGATGTCCAGAACTCACGTTTTCTGGTCTCCTGGGCAAAGGCGTCCAAACCCTCTCCGGTCTTTGCAAAGGACATGCAGGTCACGGAGATAATGTCTTCCCGGTCACGGCTGAACCCTATGGCCGTTTTCACGCTCTTTTCTATCTCCTTGAGTTCGTCGGGAGACCTTGGCGTAAAAACACGTTTCCCCTGGTCATCGGTGGTATAGATGCCGTCCACCACCACGGATACGGTCAGTCTCGTAATCCGCCCGGGAGACTGTATGCGCTGTGTCCTGGAGTTGCCGATCTCATAGTTCTTTATGACATTGGAACTCCCTTCGCCTGCACCGGGCGCTCCAGTGACTGCCCCTCCCCTGCCAGTGGGCAGATTCGACTGGGTACCTGCTATGCCCTGAGCATTCTGTTTGTTGCCCGTGTACCGGTCCTGGAGCTCCTCGCTCCTTACCACATGGACCTCCGGGTCGAATGTCTCATGTGAACTTTTGACCATATCCATGTCGATATCCGTACTGATTTTCACAATGGCGGCATTGGGTCCGAGTATACGGTCAAGAAGGTCCTGCGCCCTTTGCTGCATGTCTTTTTCTATAGATTTCTTCACCTCAAGCTGGTTATTCGCCATGAAAACCGCACTATTCTGGTCCTTGCCCTCATAGAGCACCCTGCCCTGTATATCCAGAATACTGATATTCTCCGGTTCAAGTCCCCGTACACTCTTTGCCACCAGATACACAATACCCTGGATCCGGCCGGAGCTGATACCTGCACCGGGACGAAGACGGATAACAATGGATGCCTTGGCCGGCAACTCATCCTCGATAAACACGCTCTCTTTGGGCAGGCTTATATGCACCCTTGCAAAATCAACTTCATCCAGAGACATGATGGTCTGCGTGATCTCATTCTGCAGGGCCCTCTGGTAATTTATCTTCTGCACAAACTCAGAGGTGGAAAACCCGGTTTCATCGAAAAGGGCAAAGCCCTTTCCCGAACCTCCCTTTGGCAGGCCCTTTGATGCCAGGTTAAGCCGGGTTTCATAGAGCTGTTCTTCGGGGACCTCTATGGCAGATCCGCCTTTGACCAAGCGGTAGGGCACATGATCGGATTTGAGCTGCTGGACGACCAGGGAGGCATCCGTCTCTGTGAGGTTTGTAAAAAGATAGACATAATCAGGCGCCAATGTCCACATCAGGGTAACCACGAATACAGCGATGGAGAGTGCACCCAGGCCAACAGCAGCGATGCGTGTGCCCATGGACATGGAGATAAATCTTGACTGAATCCGGCTGGTGATATCTTTGAGTGTCATCTCAGGTTCTTGAGTTCATTATAGGCGTTGATGAGCTTGTTTGTCGAGGTCACAAGCAATCGAAGGGAGATATCTGCCTTTTGCTGCTGTATCATGACTTCATGGATATTGCCTGTCTCGCCACTGGCCAGGTCCACGCTCGCTTTTTCGGCCTTTTTCAATGTCTCGTTTGTTTGGGAGACGGCCTGCCTCAGGGTATCTACAAAATCGGTCTCTGGGGCATTGGTACCCTTATCAGCAGAAAGCCTGAATGCATTGGGGCCAAAATCCAGTGGATCTATGCGCATCATTATCCTCCTATCGAAAGTGCCTTTAAAGCCATGTCCTTGAGGGACTTGATAACCGTTGCATTGGCCTCAAATGCACGTGTCGTTCCAGTCAAATTGACCATTTCTTCCATAATGTTCACATTGGGCATGCGGACATACCCTTCTTTGTCCGAATCAGGGTTTCCAGGGTCATAGATGCGTTTTCCCGGTGTGGGATCACGAACGATCTCTTCAACCTCTACGCCGGAGAGTACATTTTCAAACGTGGTTTCCTTCAGGACACAATCCCTGCGCTGATACGGCCCGCCTTCCTCTGTCCTGGTCGTGTTTGCATTGGTGATATTGGAGGAGATAACATTCATCCTCGTACGCTGAACGCTGAGCCCGCCTGCACTGATATCCATTGCCGTAAAAAGATCCATTATCTCATCTCCGTTATAACCGTCTTTAGCCTTTGAAGTTTGCCCCGCACGCTCTGGGCCGCCACATCATAAAGAAGCTGGTTTTGAGCGAGTTTCATCATCTCCCGATCCATGTCCACGGTGTTCGAATCATTGCCTATATGCGTATAGGGCTCTTCAAATGTATCAAAGGCAGGCCCTGTCTGGGATACTGGGAGATGATCCGAATGTGTCTGCTGCATCTTCATCTGGCCATCAAGCTGCTTTTCAAAGGATACATCCCTGGCCTTATAGCCCGGGGTATCCGTGTTGGCGACATTTGAGGCAATAATCTCCTGCCTGAACACCCGGTAATCCATGAATGACTTGAACTGTTCAATACTCCTGCCAAATATTCCGCCCATAATTATCTCCTTGATAAAACAGAAGCAAAATCCGTTCCATCCCTGAGCCGTGGAATACGCCTATTCCATCACAGTATCGACCGGGGTTTTGACCTTTGGTGCGTCGGAATCTTGACTTTTTTTATTATATTCATTGAGCTTGTTTCTGAGTGTCCTTATACTTATGCCGAGGAGTTCGGATGCTTGGGTGCGGTTATTTCCCACCTTTTCAAGGGTAGAAAAGATGAGCCTTTTTTCCATCTCATGGATGGTGACCCCGGATGGAAAGGTTGTGTCTGAGGATGGCTGCGTCCCTGTGTCCAGCATGATATCTTTTTCCGTTATTGTATCCGTCTCTGAGAGAATCATGGCCCTTTCCATGACATTCTCAAGTTCCCTGACATTCCCGGGCCATTCATATCCCAGAAGGCATTTGGCTGCACCCGGGCTCAAGGATTTATGCGGCATACCCTCCCTTCTGGAGGTCTTCTGTATAAAATGTTCAATCAGGGCAGGGATATCCCCCTGCCTTTGTCTGAGCGGAGGAACCTTTACGCGTATTACATTGAGCCGGTAGTAAAGGTCGTGACGGAACATCCCCTGGCGTATGAGATCCTCTATATCCCTGTTTGTTGTCGCAATCACCCGAAAGTCCACAGGGGTATGTGTATCGGAGCCGATTCGGTCTATCTGTTTTTCCTGCAACACGCGCAGAAGCTTTGCCTGAAGGCCCGGGCTTATCTCTGTGATCTCATCCAGAAGGATGGTTCCCTCATGTGCCTGTTCAAACCGGCCGACACGGGATGTATAGGCACCTGTAAAGGCCCCTTTTTCATAGCCGAAAAGCTCACTTTCAATGAGGGCCTCCGGGATCGCAGTAAGGTTTATACCTATATACGCCCCTGACGCCCTTTTGCTGTGGTTGTGGATGTAACGGGCAATGACCTCCTTACCTGTCCCGGACTCTCCCTGTATGAGAATAGATGCCTGCGTCGGTGCAGCCTTGTCAAGGGTCATCAGGATATTCCGCATGGACGGATCCTTTATGATAAACGAGGTATCTGCTGTGCTTTGTTCATCCTTGACCACATGGACAAGCACGTTCAGCACATCTTTCATCTCCTGGGCGCGAAAGGGTTTTTTGAGAAAATGGGCAGCACCGATTGTCGTTGCCTTCTCCATGGTTCCATCCCCTATGGCAAGGATCTCGATATCCGGATAGACCTGTTTTGTCCCCTCCATAACATCCATGAACTCATCACAGATAATGGCTATGGAATGGATCCTGGGATTGATTGTCTCTAAAAAACTGTCTTTATTATTGTACGCATAGACCTTGATCCCCATCCCATGGATCAATTCCGAGACAAGATCAAGTGTAGGGGGGTCGGATTCCAGAATAGCTATGGCCATGCTAGTTACCCCTGAACCGGTTCTTTGCTGTATCATATTCCCTGAGCCTTTTATTCAGTCCCTGCTCCTCAAGCAGACATCCGGCTGCATCCCTGAGAACAGGGTCCTGGCTGCCTTCCATAATACGGTTCAACATATGGGCTGCCTGTTGTTTCTTTCCTCTGTCCATGGCTATCTCTGAGAGATGATAGATGACCCACCAGCGATACCTGCTTTTTGGCCGTGTCTTGAGAAAGGTATTGTACATATCCCGGGCATCGGCATAATTGCCTTTTTCCATGGCTATAAATGCCCGGTTAAGCAGGACCTGTTCTATATTATCCGCATCCATGCCTGTATCCGGAAAGGAGACACGGTTAAGGATCTGTTCTTCCTTGTCTGTCTCCCCGAGTCGGTGATAGGCATCGGCAAGATCGAGGAGGGTCTGGTTATCCTTCTCACCCATGGCTGAAAGATATCTTATTGCCTGTTGATAATGCCCCAGCCGGTACAGGATTTCCCCCCTTTTTTCCCGCATATATTCCGCATGTTCTGTATCCGGGAATCCCTTGAGATACTGGGTGTTCCATTCAAGGGCAGAGGCGGTCAGGCCCTGGGAAAGATCGATCTTAAAGACAAGGGCCAGGGCCTTTTCCCTTATTCGTGGCGAACCGTTCACACATCCCTTCAACCGCTCACGGGCCTCATCATCATGCCCCAGCTTATGCATGGAGGATGCAATGATAAGGAGGGTCTCGGGATCATCCACTCCCCTGAGAAAACTGTCCACATAGGTGGTATAGAGTTCGTATATCTGGTCATAATCGGCCCGGGAAAAAAGTATTTTCATCCTGTCGAGCATGGCTTTTCTGGCCTCTGTCTGCGCATAATCATGGACAGGGTTATCCTTTTTTGAATCAATCCATGCCTTGTAATAGGCCTTGAAAGACTCATTCCAGTCTTTGTGCATGGCATAGAGCTGAGCCACCCGTATCTTGACAATGGATATAAGAGGACCCTTCATATACGAAGAATCCATGTCAATGGATCTGTATATATCGAGGGCCTCATAAAAAACCTTGTCTGAAAGGTGCCCATTATTGGCTTTAAAATCATCTGCCACCATGATATGCGCCTTTCTGAGCTTTGCAATGACCGCATTGTCACTCTTCGGGGATATCTGCTCCACCTCGGAAAATATATCGACTGCCCTGGCCCCCTCTCCCTTATGGTAAAGGCAGTCCCCGAGCTTGACCACATGCTCTGAGCGTTTTTCCGGATCACCGAGGTTTATAGCCTTCATGATATAACCCTGTGCATTATCATAATCTTTCCTGAAAAAATATGCGTCTGCAATGTGTCCATAGATACCGGGGTGTCCCTTGACGTATCCCGGGTCGTTTTGTATCACCTTATTGTAAAAGACAATGGCCTTTTCATATGCATAAAGCCCCAGGTAGGTGTCTGCTCGTGTTGCCAGATAATAGGTTTCTGCGTCAGAGGGTATGCCCTTGCTTAATGCATCATCCATACGTTTATATGACACAAAGGCGTCGTCAAAACGTTTTTTGCGGTTAAGGATGTCTATCTCCTGGATATAGGCCACTGCCGCAATACTGTCATCGGATGAATCCTTCAAAAAACGTATATACTTCATGGCCTTCCTGAACCGGCTGTAATGCAGAAGCATCTGTGTATATTCAAGGAGTATGCGCTCCCTTTGTATCCCTGGAGACATCTGGTCGACACCTTTGATCATAAGGCGCATGGCCTTGTCTGCAAGACTGGGGTCCCCATAGGGCCAGGATATTTTCCAGTATGCCCTTGCCAGCAGGATGAGCTCTTGCGGTCCAAGGGAAGGAACAAAGGGTTGAAGCGTGCTGATTGTAAAGGCGACGTCCCCTTTCTCAAAGGCCCCCTGGGCCGTTTTGAGGCGTATATCAGGATGGGGGACTCCCGGGGGGGCAATGAGGACGACAATGCGGTTATTGACCTTTTGTATATCAAGATCTGTTACATGATAATTATTTTTAGAGACAAGAACCAGTGTGTCGCCTTTTTCCATATGAATGGTGTCTTTTAACTCCATACATGCACTGCGCCCTATACGTTCTTTGATCTCTGTGCACATGATTCTTGAACCAAACATCAGATAGAGGGTGTCTCCTGACTGGCGTACCTCGGGAAACATACCGGCCTTCATATAAAGCACGACCTGAGTGGAGGGCTTCCCCAGGACGCCTTCAAAGGCCTCGACCGGACATGCCAGGGATTCTCCGGTGACAGCATAGATATCGATAACCCTTCTATATGGGTTTTTCAGGGAAAAGGCCTTGTATGAAAACCCCCCTTTCATGGATATTACGGCATCCTTGCCGTCAAATTCAAGATTATCGATAATAAAAAACCCATGGACAGAACAGGAATCACCTATATTGTAGGGAAAATTGACGATAAGCGTTTGTCCTTTCTGGTTTTCTTGAGATGTAATATCATATTTCAACTCAAAAACAAGCCTTACCCTGTTTTCATCTCCACCCATCCGCAGGGTCTTTGCATGCGCAAGCGGGCATAAGAACAGGATAAAGGCACAGGTCGCGACTATGAAATGTAATATGGACCTCTTTTCCATCAGGAAAGGCAATTCAACTTTTATGCCATCTTCTGGTTTGCCTCTGAAAAATCGGATTGCTCGAGCTTTTGTTTCTTTATTTTTTCCACCAGGGTAGTCCGGTTTATATGGAGAAGTTTTGCGGCCCGGTTCTTTACCCAGTTGCTCCGATTGAGGGCCTGTACAATAATGGTCTTTTCAAATTCGCCTACTGTACTTGAAAGGTCAATCCCGTCGTCTGGCAATTCCAGATACGGGATAAGGGTGGATATATTGGCGGAACCGAGCAATATCTTTTCAGGCAGGTCTCTGGTCTCCACCGTGGAATGGTCGCACAGCACAGCCATACGCTCAACCAGGTTTTCCAGCTCCCTGACATTACCCGGCCAGTTGTAATGCATGAGGATATTCATGGCTTTCTTGCTGAATTCATCAACAATCGTGGATCTTTCAGCCCGGTATTTGTCCAGAAAATGCCGTATAAGGAGAGGAATATCATCCCGCCTTTCCTTCAGAGGGGGAAGATCAAGGGGGATAACATTCAGGCGATAAAAAAGATCCTCCCTGAAGCGCCCATTACGGACCTCTTGGTCCAGGTTTTTGTTGGTTGCCGCAATAATACGTACATCCGCCTTGATGGAGCGTATCCCTCCCACACGTTCAAACTCTTTTTCCTGGAGGACACGCAAAAGCTTGACCTGCAGGTTCGGGCTCATCTCTGAGATCTCATCCAAAAAGATGCTTCCTCCCTGCGCCAGCTCAAAGCGGCCTACCCTTGTACGGAATGCCCCGGTAAAGGCACCTTTTTCATGGCCGAAGAGTTCGCTCTCAAGAAGGGCCTCGGGGATGGCGCCACAGTTGACCGGCACAAAGGGACGCTCTGCCCTTGGGGAATTGTAGTGAATCGCCTGCGCAACAAGCTCCTTTCCCGTGCCGGAATCCCCGAGAACAAGGACAATGGAGTCTGTCCCGGCTATCCTGCCTATGAGATCAAAGACCCGCTGCATTTTATCAGAAGATCCGACCATATTATCAAACCGGTATCGCGTCCTGAGCTGTTCCTTTAGATGGATATTTTCTTCTCTGATTCTCAAATGCTCAAGGGCCTTGTCAACAACCACCTTGATTTCTTCTGCCTTAAATGGCTTTGTAATATAGTCAAAGGCCCCGATCTTCATTGCATCCACCGCAGATCTAACTGACCCGTAACCCGTGTAAATGATACCAGTGGTGTTGATCTGATGTTCTTTTATATGCCGTATAACCTCGAGGCCATCCAGACGCGGCATATTAAGGTCCGTAAGGACAACCTGAAAGATATCGCCCGAAAGCATCTCAATGGCAGCCTGACCATCACTGGCGCATTCAACCTCATACCCCTCATTGAGAAGGATCTCACTCAGATATTCCCTGTTTGTTGCCTCGTCGTCTGCAATAAGGATCTTGATCTTGGTCATATGAGATGTACCATAGGCCATTTAAGGGGCAGCGTCAATATCCCAACGGCATAATCAGGTTATTTGCTGTTGACCCTTTCCCTCATATCCTTACCAGCCTTGAAAAAAGGCAGGCTTTTTGTGTCTACCTGTATCTTTTTCCCGCTTTTGGGGTTTCTTCCGACATAGGCCTTGTATTTGCGGATGACAAAACTGCCGAACCCCCGGATCTCAACACGTCGGTCCTCACCCATGGCATCTGTCATGGCATTCAGGATTGTGTTGACTGCAGACTCGGCCGTCTTAGGATGGATGGCCATACGTACAGACATTTCATCAATCAGTTTCGATTTATTCATAATCGCCCCCTGAGAATGTATAATACACTAAAATATAAAGACATATCATACAATGTCAAGGTTTTTATATGAAAAAGACAGGAACACCACCACACTCATCCCCGCGAAGGCGGGGATGACGATTTGGGAGACATGGTTTTTCATTCCTGGTTGTGAGCGCAGAAGCGCTCATGCGGGTTTATATGAATGGATTATTTCAAAGAGCATCTTTTTTTCCAGGTCAGTCAATCTTCTCACCTCTGAGGGCTGCATATCGCCAAGCATCACCGGTCCAACCGATATCCTGTGGATGCTTTTCACCCTCAGACCGGTCGCTGCCGCCATTCTTTTGATCTGGTTCTTGAGCCCCTGCCTGAGTGCAATCCTTACCAAAGAGCCTTTAGGGATCTTCCTGAGATACTCGACCTGCGCAGGCCGGGTACGCACGCCGTCCAGGACAATGCCATTCGCCATGGCGGACAGCTGCCCTTGTCGGGCTGCAGGCTCCAGCCCGACAAGATATACCTTTGGTACATTAAAGGATGGGTGATGGATGGAATGGGCCAGATCCCCTTCATTGGTCAAGAGGATAAGACCGCTGGCGTCATAGTCAAGCCTGCCCACCGGATAGACCCCGCTGAACTCAGGAGGTATGATATCCTTTATACATGGCCTTTTCTGGGGATCATGCATGGAGGTTATCATGCCCACTGGTTTATACATAGCCAGATAGACCAGCGGTCTCTCTATAAGACATTTGCCGTCCATCTCCACCTGGTCTGATTCAGGATCAACAAGCTGCCCGACAGATGCCCTGCGCCCGTTGATGCAGACCCTTCCCTGCTCGATCACACGGTCCGAGGCACGCCTGGATATATCTGTACGCTGTGCAATATAACGATTGATCCTCATAATCCCACCCTATACACCGTGCAGAATCGTGGTCAAATCCTTATTGGTAACTACTCGGCTGAAAAGGTTCACGGTTCACGAATTCAAGGTTCGCGATTCAGGGGTCCGGGGTAAAACCGGTACGCCTTTTATAGCCATCCCGGTTTTCCAGATTGCATGGGATCTATTTTGCGTCTATGGAAGGAACCCATGAACCTGCTGAAATTAATGGAGAATCATTTCTGGTTATTCCTGCTGTTCGGAATGGTGCTTGGTTTTCTTATACCCGAATGGATCAGCCCCCTGTATGACTACCTTATTGTCATGCTGATGGCGATCCTGTTCATCACCTTTGTCAAGATCAATCCGCCTGATCTGATCTCCCATGCCCGGCGGCCCCTTTTTCTGGGATATATACTCTCAGTCAACCTGATACTGATCCCTGTCATATGCTATCTCCTCACCCTTCACATGGATCTGGATCTCCGGATCAGCCTGGTGCTGCTTTCCACCCTTCCCAGTGGTACAGCGGCCCCTGCACTCACAGAGATCATCGGGGGCGATACAGCGCTTTCCCTCATGATGACGGTCCTCAGTACACTCCTTGCCCCGATCACCATCCCGCTTATCTTCTACCTCCTGTTTTCTACAAAGATTGAGCTTTCCTACATGAATATGTTTTTAAGCCTTTTGTGCTTCATCATCCTGCCCATGCTCGCTGCACAGGCCACCAGAAAATTCCTGCCCTCTGTAATTGAAAAAGGCAGTAAATATCTCGGGCCAATCACGGTCATGCTCATCATGTTGCTCGCCATGACCGCAATCGGCAAACAGGCAGACTACATCCGCGCACACATCGCAGATATGGTAATCATACTCATCACCCTCTTTGCCCTGTTTATCCTGTTTCAGGCAGCAGGCTTTTTCACGGCCTTCGGGCTCCCGGCAAACGAAAGGATTGCCCTGTCCATCTCAAAAATGGCCATGAACAATGTGCTCGGGATTGTAATCGCCATGAATTTTTTCAACCCGCGCGTGACACTCATACTCATCCTCTCTGTATTACCCTGGAACACCCTTCCGGGGCTCTACAAACTTTATCTGCATTATCTCCCGGCAGAACCGGGCATCAAACCCAAGGGAGATTGACAACCATTTGATAGTGCGGTCCACTAAATTATTTTTATCCCTTGACTACAATGTCAAACTTATGTTAAAAAAAGAAAATGTTATGGATGGTGTCAACTACATTAGGTTCTTATCTCTACATGATAATCATGATTATCCCCCATACGATCGTATCCATGATCACGCACTCGGGGAATCTGCCCCACATTGATGCCCGCTACTGGGCCAGGTGGACCCTGTTTTGTGCAAACGTTCATGTGAAGGTCCAGGGTGAGGAAAATATTCCGAATGGTCCTGCCATCTACATGTCAAATCATTCCAGCCACTTTGATGTCTTTTCCATACTCGGGTACCTGAATATACAATTTCGGTGGACCGTGAAAAAGGAGTTATACAGGATACCTATTCTCGGGCTTGCCATGCGCAGGGCCGGATACATAATGATAGACCGCAGTGACCATGAAAAGGCCATGGAAAGCATGAAGAAGGCCTCAGAAAATATCCGGTCCGGCACCTCGGTTGTGATCTTTCCGGAAGGAACCAGGTCTTCGGACGGAAATATCAACTATCCCTTTAAAAAGGGAGGATTTCACATGGCCATGGATGCAGGCGTACCCATAGTGCCGATATCCATCTCCGGTTCAACCGACATTATGCCCAAACACAGCAAAAAGATATATCCGGGCACCATTACCATGGTGATATCAAGGCCTGTGGAGACACAGGGCAGGGATTTAATCTCAGTAATGGAAGAGGTATACAAATCCATAGATCTCAGCTATAATCCCTAGCCCTATGGTTACAGATATCCTGTATCGATGTCCTGTGTGTGGCAGTTTTGACTGGTTTTCGGGCGATAAATGCAATGCATGCAATGCCCGGGTTTCCCTGGTTTCCAGGTCTCAATGCCTTGTCAATGGAGAAAAAAGGTCGATCTCGGATCTTTACCAAAAAATCCGTTCAATGGATCTGCCTGTGGATAAAGACGGGCAAATCCTCAAAAGCCGCAGGGTCAAATATTCCATTGAAGAAGGCACCAGGACCTTCAGGGGATTTGCCGGCATTGTTGCAACCCTTTATGAAAGGAAACCACACGACACAGGCACCCTTATCCTCGGCCGTGATTCCCTGGAATTTTCCGGCGCATCAGGACCTTTGACCATATCGATTGCCCATATCACCTCGGTTACCATCGAGACAAACACCATCATCATTGTTACAAAGGGAGATCATGTACACTTCTTTGATTTCCTGGAGGAGTCCGGGAAAAAATGGGAGGACTGTATCCAGTCTGCGATCTCTGGATATCATGCACCACGGAAGATACTGGAATTTTGTCCCGGCCTGCTTTTTGAAGACCGGCAAAAGACCACACGCAAACAGAAAAAACAGCACCCTGAGATCAGGGTTTCTGCACAAAAGGGGTATTCATGGGAACACAGTATTGTCTTTGCCCTGCTGCGTATTATATTCAGGCCTGTCTTCAAATACCTGCTCCGCATACAAATCAAGGGGCTTGAGAACGTCCCTGAAAAGGGTCCGGCCATCATCATGGCCAACCACACCTCTTTTCTTGATTCCCTTATGCTGGGGATATTCCCGAAACGCCATATATGGTATATGGGCAAAAATTCCCAGTTCAGCGGGTGGTTTTTCCCCTGGTTTCTACGGATTGCCCGTGCCTTTCCTGTCCGCAGGTATCTGCATGATCCCCAGGCCATAAGGAATGCCATACGTATTGTGGAACAGGGCCACATCCTGGGCGTATTCCCCGAAGGGGAGAGAAGCTGGGACAACCATATGCTCCCCTTTAAACAGGGCACCATGAGACTCGTTCTCGCCCTGGGACTCCCTGTCATTCCTGTTGGAATATCAGGAGGCTATGATCTCATGCCCAGATGGACATCACGCATAAAACCAACACCTGTAAGGATAAATATCGGGGCACCTGTATTGTTTGAGCATATCCCCCTGTCCATGCAGACACAGGGAGATATTGACCGGGTGGGATCAAGACTCAGGGCAAAAATCATATCCCTTCAGGAGACAAACCAATGAGTCAGGTAAAAATCATCCCGCTTGGTGGTGTACGGGAGTTCGGACTTAATTCCACCATCATTGAAGGCCCAATGGGGTCAGTTCTCATAGATGCAGGCCTTATGTTTCCAAACTCCACATCTACTGGTATTGACCAGATCATACCGGATTTCAGCTATGTACTGGAAAATCAGGAGGCATTCCAGGGTATTTTGCTCACACATGGCCATGAGGATCATATCGGTGCCCTGCCCTATCTGCTCAAGGATGCGCCTATTCCGGTCTACGGACACCCCTTTACCCTGAAGCTTGTGGAGAGAAAACTGCGTGAATACGATATGAAGGGTATAGACCTCATTCCTGTTGAGGCAGGGGACACACGCAGCCTGGGGGGTATGGAGATAGGCTTCATGGATGTCATCCATTCCACACTAGGGTGTTTTGCCATCTCTATAAATACATCCGAGGGCATGATCGTTCATTCAGGTGATTTTAAATACGCGCCAGAGGCATACCGCGACCTGGCCTCTCCAATAAGGCTGTTCATGTGCGAAAGCACCAATGCAGAAATTGACCCGAAATGCAGCGATGAAGATGAAATCCTTGGGGTTATTGATTCCATTGTCGCAAAAACAAGCGGTGCAGTCGTGGTTTCCACCTTTTCCAGCCATGTCTCACGCATAAAGCATCTCTGTGATATAGCAAAAAAACATGACCGCAAGGTTTCCATCATGGGAAGGAGCATGAACCAGGTGGTCGATATTGCGTCTGACATAGACCTTCTTGATGTGGACCCCGGCTCTACAATCGCCCCTGACATGGTAGGATCCATGGACCGCTCTCAGGTAATGATCATCTGTACCGGGACCCAGGGTGAGACCTATTCCGCCCTGTCGCTAATATCAAAGGGATGGCACCGTTTCAAGGTAAAAAAGGGCGACAGCGTGATCGTCTCTGCCCGGATCATTCCAGGCAATGAGCTTGCCATAGGCAGGTGTATCGATCAGCTTCTGAACTTTGAAGCAAAGGTCTATTATTCGGATACAGCAAGGGTTCATGCCTCAGGCCATGCCACCCATGATGAAATCCGCAAGGCATTACGATGGCTTCGCCCTGAAATCCTTATGCCTGTTCACGGAGAATACCGGCACATGAAGGCGCTGGAAGATATGGGGTCAGAGGTCGCAGACACAGACCAGCAGATCGTCATGTCCCGTCCCGGACAGGTCTGGACACTGGATAAAGAGGGTATGCACCTAAGCGGTGATGTGCCTCACGGGAAATGTTTTGTGGACGGCGAACTCACCGGGGATATCAAGGATGTGGTCCTCAGAGACCGAAGGCATATCTCGGAGGGCGGGTTTATTGTTGTCTTTGCAGCGATTGATTTCAATACCCTCAGCATTGTGATCGGACCGGAGATTATGTGCAAAGGGGTTGTTCCGGCAAGCATGGAAATGGAAATCATGGATAATGTCCGGACAAAGGCCATGGAAACCATTGAGACATACCTGGTTCAAAATATGGATCTAATCGACATAAAGGCCCGGCTCAAAGAGAACCTGGGCCGGATCCTGAAGGCCAGGCTAGGCAAAAAACCCATGATCATCTCTGTCCTCATGGAAATATAGGTGCACGATATCCTGATTGCCATTTGCCTCGGCGTGGTGCAGGGGCTTACAGAATTTCTGCCTGTGTCCAGTTCCGGACATCTCTGCATCTTGCAGGGCATGTTCGGGGAAAAATGGCTGGGGAATATCCTCTTTGATGTATCGGTTCACCTGGGCACAACCCTTGCCATTTTGGTATTCTTTTTCAAGGATATCACCACGCTTGTCCGGGGTATCCTTCCCAAGACATACAAACCGGAACAGGCCCGTATTGTCATGGCCCTAGTGATCACCACTGTGGTAACCGGAACCCTTGGGCTTATTTTCAAGGACTCTATTGAATCCCTGTTCTTCATGCCTCGAATCGCTGCATCCATGCTGCTCATTACCGGGGTGCTCACCTTTTTTACCGACCGTATGGGTAAAGAAGACAAAAAATATGGTACCATAGGCATCAGGGATGCTATTATTATAGGTCTGTTTCAGGCTTTTGCCATTATCCCGGGGATATCCAGATCAGGGTCCACCATCTTCGCAGGCATTGCCTGCGGCATGGAACGTCCATGGGCGGCCGCATTTTCCTTTATCGCGGCTATCCCTGCGGTCATGGGAGCGGTTGTCCTGGAATGGTCTTCTGCGTCTTCTACTGTGTCCATGATAGATATCGCCGGCGGGATATCTGCCTTTATTGTCGGGTTGATTTCCCTGAAATTTCTGGTATGGATTTTAAAAAAACGCAGTTTTATCGTGTTTTCAGTATATTGCTGGCTTGCAGGCGGCCTTTATCTGATATATACGATCTAGATGTTTTACAGAAAACAACCGGATCCAAGGTCAGTTAAACAAGATAGATCGTCAAGGATTTATGGATGACAAAGAGAGACAAAAACAAAAATACCGGACTGACATACCGTATAATCGGGATTTTCATGCTTGCAGGGGCTGCCTTTTTATTTTTTTCCCTTTTCTCTTTTTCGCCGGATGACCCGAGTTTTTTCCATTCCTCTCATATATCCGGCACAGGCAATGCCATGGGAATAGTCGGGTCCTATACCTCTGGCATGCTTTTATATGCCTTCGGGCTCTGTTCCTTTGCCATTCCCCTGTTCCTGGCAGAATATGCATATCTCTACCTGATACGCAGACAGGCACTTCACTGGCTTAAATCCCTGAGCACCGGTATTATCTTTCTGGTATTCATAATCTTTATGGGGATATTCTTTGATCAGTCCCTTATCTTTTCAAGCAATGACATCATGGCCAGTGGTTATATCGGCGCCATAGCAGGGCAGGCCCTCAAAAACTACCTGAACGCCTGGGGCGCCATGGTTGTGCTTGTACCGGTTCTCTGTGCCGGAATCATGGCCGGGTATGATATTCCAAGGCTGTATTCATCTGCCAAAAACCTTGTATTGAATTGCATCGAACGACGATCACAAAGTGTAAAGGGCCAGAATGAAAATCCGATCGCCCGAAAAACCGCCCCACAAAAGACAGCCTCCAAAAAAAATACCCGGATAACCATAACGAAAAACACACCCCTTACCCAGGATACGCCCATACAATCCCAGCTGGACTTCATGGACACCTACCAGCTGCCCATGATTTCTCTATTAGATAAAACAAAAGAGACAAAAAAACGGGTCACACAAAAAGAACTCAAGGCAAATGCAGAGCTCATAGAGGCAAAACTGAGGGACTTCGGTGTAAAGGGAGAGATACTCGAAATCAAACCCGGCCCGCTGATCACGATGTATGAATTTACCCCTGCACCGGGGATAAAGATCAACCGTATCGTATCCCTGGCAGATGACCTGGCCATGGCGCTCAAGGCCTCTCCTGTAAGGGTGGTGGCCCCCATACCCGGAAAAAATGCGGTCGGCATCGAAATTCCCAACAAATACAGGCAGAACGTGTATCTCCGAAGCATCCTGTCCAGCCAGGAGTTTGTCTCTGCGCGCTCTCCACTGACCATGGCCCTTGGCGCCAATATCGAAGGCATGCCTGTGGTTGTAAACCTTGAAAAAATGCCCCATCTGCTGGTCGCCGGGGCAACCGGTACTGGCAAGAGCGTTGGCCTCAACACCATGATCATTTCCCTTCTGTATCGCAACAGCCCGGATGAACTGAAATTTATCATGATCGACCCCAAGCGAATAGAACTCTCCTATTATGAAGACATCCCCCATCTCATCCATCCAGTGGTTACAGACCCGGCAGAGGCACTTCCTGTCCTGAAATGGGCGGCTGCAGAGATGGAGATACGCTATGAATTCTTCAAAAACACAGGGGTTAAGGGCATCAATACCTTTAACAAAAAGATAAAAAAAGAAAACAAAAAGGCCTCTCCCATGCTTGCAAGCGTGGTGAAAAAAGACGAGGCATTCGGCATCCTGCCCAGGCTGGTGGTGGTCATCGATGAACTGGCCGACCTCATGATGGTAAACAAAGAGGTGGAGGGATATATCGCCCGGCTTGCCCAAATGGCGCGTGCAGCCGGGATCTATATGGTTGTGGCCACGCAGAGGCCCTCTGTGGATGTTGTCACCGGGCTTATAAAGGCCAATTTTCCGGCCCGGGTATCTTTCCGGGTGTCCTCAAAGATCGATTCGCGTACCATCCTGGATGCCTCAGGCGCGGAACAGCTTCTCGGCTTGGGGGACATGCTCCTTCTTTCGCCCGGGCAGTCCAATCTCAGACGTATACATGGGGCATATGTCTCGGAAGAGGAACTGGACGGGGTCGTGAATTTCATCAAAAAACAGAAGGCTCCGGAGTATGTAGAGGATATAGACAAACAGATCGCCATTGATTCGCAGAAAGGTACAGGTGCGTCTTCAGATGAATATGACCCAAAATATGACGAGGCCCTGGAATTCGTGATCAAAAAAGGCAGTGCATCCATCTCTCTCATACAGCGACGGTTCAGGATCGGATATAACCGGGCCGCCCGTATTGTTGAACAGATGGAGACAGACAAAATCATAGGACCTGCTGACACAGCGGGCAAACCCAGAAAGGTTTTGGTGAAGGGATATGACAAAGATATGGAAGATTAGCCTGGTTGTACTGGGGCTGCTCGTTTTACCGGGTGCCCTTGTGCAGGCCGATACGCTCGAGGATATACAGAAGGCATATCTGGGGCATGATGGATTCACTGTCAAGTTTGACCAGGATACCTACCAGACTTTGGTCAAAAAAAAGATACATTTTACGGGCATGGTTTCCTATAAAAGGGGTTGCGGGGTGAGAATGGATGTATTCACGCCGGAAAGGCAGCTTATCATAGTAAAAGGCTCCACCCTGTGGATCAACCTTATCGACCAGGGGACCTCCAGCGTCCAGGAGATCCCAGAGGCCTTTGCCAGCCGCAATGTGCTGTCTTTTTTTGCCGGCATGAACCATCTTTCAACAGATTACGAGATCGAACCGTCCGGCAAGGGCCTTGTTCTACATCCAAAAAAGGGTACGGGTATCATACATATACAGGTAAATGACAAGCATCATATCACCAAGCTTGAGTTAAAGGACGCAACCGGAAATATCAGCACCATACATCTCCATGGCTATGAATTCAAGGCAGACCCGGACATGGATCTCTTTGATCCTGACATACAAATGAACAGCATTGACCAGCCATCCAACGGGTCTTGACCTCATATTATATATCTGATAGAGTTTTGTTTATGGATTCGATCGCTATTGAAAAGGCAGCCCATCTTCTCCTGGAAGCCAGGCATGCTATTGTACTCAGCGGCGCAGGTATATCCACTGAGTCCGGTGTTCCGGACTTCAGGTCGCCAGGGGGCATCTGGGCACGTTATGATCCAGGCATGTTTTTTTATGACCAGTTCATTGCAGACCCAGGCAAGGTATGGCAGTCTCTGTTTGAGATGCAATCCAGCAATGATTTCTCCATATGGGACGCCTCTCCGAACGAGGGACATCTTGCATTGGCTCGCATGGAAAAGAAGGGGATAATAAAGTCCATTATCACCCAGAATATAGACAATTTGCATCAAAAGGCCGGCAGCTCCAGGGTTATCGAGTTTCACGGCAATATGCTCTATGTGCGGTGCATTCGATGTCATAAACAATACAGATATGAGGAGGTCCTGGATGAGCTTGACCGGGAAGTGGTCCCCAAATGCAGCTGCGGCGGTATACTCAAACCGGATGTGGTTTTTTTTGGAGAAGCCATTGGTCAAAGGGCACTCTTTGACGCGTCAAACGAGGCGAGTCTGTGTGATCTCATGCTTGTAACCGGCACCTCCGCCCAGGTGGAGCCAGCCGCATCCCTGCCTTTGATTGCAAAAGGCATGACCTCCATGGCCCTTGGTATGGGTAATGTGTCCATGTCCAAACCGCATTGCCACATCATAGAGATAAACAATGAGCCCACCCCATTGACCGGCAAATGCTCTGACTTTATCATCCAGGGTTCCACGGGTGAAATCCTCTCTGAGATCGAACAAAGGATCACAGCCTCCGAAAAATGAATATCAGCGGAACAACAAGGGTCTTGTCCATCCTGGCCCATCCATCTTCAAAGGTGACTGCGCCCTGTATATATAACCATATCTTCCATGCAATGGGCCTTGACATGGTCTATATTGCCCACGATGTCCGGCCTGGTGCCATAGAAAACACACTGAAGCAGTTTCGTTCATGGATCAATCTCCAGGGGTTCAATGTCACCATACCTCATAAAGAAAGTGCGTGCCATTTCGTTGACGAGATGGACCAGATTGCAACACGCATCAAGGTGATCAACACGGTCTCAAGGGATCCAGACGGAAGATTGAAGGGATATAATACGGACGGCATGGCCGCTGTCAATGCCATGGGTGATGTAAGGGGCTCTAATTGTCTTGTGATCGGTGCGGGTGGTGCGGCACGGGCCATCATCTACGCATTGCTGGAAAAAAACGCCAGCCACGTGATGATCCTAAACCGGTCAGAGACCAGGGCCAGGCAGGTCATGGGTCTTTTTGACCCGGGCATGGTCTCCTTGTTCCATGACGAGATGCTCCCGGCAATGGACTTTATTGTACAGACAACCCCGGTTGCAGACTCCATCCCGTTTGGCCTCGATCTTTCCCTGCTTAAAGATAATGTAAAGATCCTTGAGATTGTCATGAGAAAAACCGCCCTGTTTGCCCGGGCAAAGGCAATGGGGCTCTGTATCATACCAGGCCATGCCATGCTCTACCACCAGACAAAGAAAAATTTCAAAATCTTTACCGGCCTTGACCTGGACACGGATCTCCTTGACAAAGCCTTTGCAGAGGTGGGATATTCCGTGACATGAGGGCCTATATCCGATGTCCAAGACGAAAGGGAAAACCGAGGATCGCCCTGGAGGTCTGTAAAGAATGCCGGTACCGTAAAAAATGCCTTGCCTTCCGCAGATATCGGAACCCTACCCTGTTCACCCCTTGACATACCGATATTTTTGGCATTATATCCGATCCAATGTCAGAAAATACAATTGTTATCTATCCGGACCATTGCCTCACCAACAGGGCAGATGAAATCAAGAATATCGACCAGGATATCTTAACCCTTGCAGACACCATGGAGAAGACCCTGTACCTTGCCCCGGGTGTGGGCTTGGCCGCACCCCAGATCGGCTCATTGACGCGCATGATTCTGGTTGATCCCAGCGCAAAAAAAGGGTCAGGGGAACTGGTTGTTATGCTCAACCCTGTTATTGTAGAAAAACAAGGCATGGATTCGGACACAGAGATGTGCCTGAGTGTTCCGGATATCTCAGTGGAAATCCGTAGATCCACGCGTATTCTTGTGCACGGCATTGATATGGATGGAAAGGCAATGGAGATGGAAATCGAGGGCTTTCCTGCCAGGATCTTTCAGCATGAAATCGATCATCTCGACGGCAGGGTGATCCTGGATTATGCGTCAAGGCTGAAAAGATCCATCTATCTCAAAAAAAGACAGAAAGGAAAGATATGAAGGTTGCCTTCATGGGAACCCCCGAATTCGCCCTTGCCAGCCTCGATGCCTTAATCAGCTCAAAAGATCATGAAATTGGCCTGGTGATCACACAGCCCGACCGACCTAAGGGGCGGGGCAAAAAAATACAGTTTTCCCCTGTAAAACATCTGGCCCTGCAACATGGTATCGAGGTCCTTCAACCCGAATACCTGAAGACAAATCCGGAAATACTCGATGCATTGATGGGATTTAATCCAGACGCGGTCATCGTAGCAGCATATGGACAGATGATACCAAAAAAAATGCTGGATATCCCTGTACACGGGTTTATCAATGTACATGCCTCACTCCTGCCCTCTTTCAGAGGGGCTGCCCCCATCAACCGTGCCATCATGCAGGGGGAAAAGACAACCGGCGTGACCATCATGCAGATAGACGAGGGCATGGATTCCGGACCGGTCCATACCAGGCAAATACTTCAAATAGGGGAAATGGAGGATGCAGTCTCGCTGTCCCGGCGGCTTTCTATCCTCGGTGCACAGACCCTCATGGATACGCTGGGTCCTATTGAAAGGGGACAGTCAACACCTACCCCCCAGGACCCGTCCAGGGCGACCCTTGCACCCATGCTTAAAAGACAGGAGGGAAAGATCGACTGGTCAGGAGACCCGCTGAGTATCCATAATATGATACGCGGCCTTGTACCGTGGCCGTGCGCCCATACCCTTTTGTCAAAAAAGACCTTGCGCATTTTGCAGGCCGAATATCTCTTTGAAAAACATAGCCTTACCCCCGGAACCCTTGTGTCAGAGGACAAGACAATCAAAATCGCCTGCACCGGCGGGTTTATCATACCCCTCAGGCTCCAGGTGGAGGGCAAAAAGGTCCTCGACGCCCGGGCCTTTGCCCGCGGCCTGAAGACAGATCAAATAATGCTCGGATACTGATCTCTGAGAGTCAACCCTTTTTTCATATAAACCCGCATGAGCGTTTCTGCGCTCACAACCAAGGACGGGAATGACTGTGGTGGTGTTCTCTCTTTCCCCATATAAGCACGCCCTTTGGTCCTGCCTTTGTATCAGACAGAGTAGTTACTTGCATTTCAGGCAAAAATCCATATAACATTATACCTATAAAAACCAACAAAAAAATTTACAAGAAACGGAGGTATAACAGAAATGATCCTTGCCCCTTCCATATTGTCTGCAGATTTTTCACACCTTGGACATGACATCAGCCGGGTGACAGATGCCGGTGCACAGTGGGTTCATGTGGATGTCATGGATGGAATCTTTGTCCCCAATATCACCATTGGCCCGGTTGTGGTAAAAGATCTCAGAAAGGCAACAGGTGCCTTTATGGATTGTCACCTCATGATAACACAGCCCGAAAGATACATAGAGGCCTTTGCCGATGCCGGGGCAGACAATATCACTGTTCATGCAGAGGCGACCTCTCACCTTCACCGGTGTCTTTCCATGATACGCGAACGGGGTCTGAAGGCCGGTGTCGCACTCAACCCGTCCACACCCATTGAAGTGATTGAATACTGCCTGGACACGACAGACCTTGTGCTGATCATGAGTGTAAATCCGGGGTTTGGAGGACAGTCCTTTATTGATGCCGTTATCCCAAAGATTGCCAGGGCCCGGGAGATGACCAGGGGGAAAAACATATTGCTCCAGATAGATGGAGGGGTGGGCATGGATAATCTCAGGATGCTCCTCGAGCACGGCATTGAGGTCGTTGTTGCCGGTTCAGCCCTCTTCAGCACAGATGATCCGGCCTCAAAGGTCAGGGAGATGTTTGACATTGTCAAAGACCTTTGATCTTAAATACCTTGTTATTGCGGTCATAACCCTGGCCCTGGGCGCATGCGCGCATACCGGAGACCAGGCCAAACTGTCAGCCCCGGAACAGGTCCAGGACCAGGATCCCTACCTGAATATGGTCTGTGCACGCTATGCACAGCTGAACAAAGAGTGGGACAAGGCACTCAGGCTGTATACAGGGGTTGATGACCCCCTTGCACGCCTGGAAGAGGCCAGGATCTATTTTATCCTGGACAATAACCAGGCCGCCATGGACAAACTCGACGTATTGATAGAAAAAAAGGATTACCTTGATGAGGCCCTGGGTCTCAGGATGAAAATATATGCAAAAATGCATCAATGGAACATGGCCCTTAATGATGCGCAGGCCCTTTTAGAGGAGAACCCGGACAACCCGGACCTGAAACTCTTTATTGCCAGACTCCGGATAATCACTGCTGATTATGCAGGGGCAAGGGACCTCTTAGAAAAAATCCCAACAGACCGGAAAACCACCATGATCTATTATGCCCTTTCAAAGGCCTGTGTGGGCGAAAAATCATTCTTATGCGCCCAAAAGGCACTTGAGGCAATTGTATCGTCAGACAGGACATACAAACCCGCCTATGTGGACCTGGGCGCCATATATAAAATGTTCGGGCAAGACTGTAAG
>JAYEKR010000038.1:0-5876 GCA_034661115.1 Thermodesulfobacteriota bacterium
AGAGAACGCGGAGTTAGACTCCTATATAATATCACAGGGATAACCGTCACCCCCGCGAAGGCGGGGGTCCAGAAACAGGAATTACCTGGAACACTGGATTCCCGCCTTCGCGGGAATGACGGGAGGCGAACGGGAATGACGGGAGGCGAACGGGAATGACGGGAGGCGAACGGGAATGACGGGAGGGGAACGGGAATGACTGTGGTGGTGTTCCTGTCTTTTTCATATAAACCCGCATGAGCTGCGCTCACAACCAAGGACGGGAAAACATTCTCACGCAAAGAACGCCAAGGCCACGAAAATACTACCCTTTTATTGATATAAACTCAGTCAGGTCTGAATCCAGTATGTTTTTAAGCTCAATAAAATTGTCTTCTTTGGTTTCCGTGAACAGAAAACCAAAAACAGGGTATTTTTGGAAATCAATCTTTCTCAACTCTATTGGTTTTTTAAATCGGGAAACCAGTTTTTCATAATCAAATGATGCAATCTCATCCGCGGCTATGCCGGTCGAATTGTCCAGCACGATAATGCTGAAAATGTTCCCTTCTTTTCCTTTGAGAAGTTCAGGCCAATCCGGTTTTTTTTGTGAGTAATAATATAAGTAAGGGTTAAATCCATAGGCCATAAAGGCAATATCCGGGGTAGTACACCAGCCGCCAAACCGCATCGGATTGACCTCGACAGGTAATAAATCACCCTTTTCGTCTCTTCTAAGCTCAATATGTACAGGAAAGTTTTTCACTCCGGCCAAATTGCCAATCTTCCCTGCAAATTCTGTAAATTCTTTAAGATTGTCTTCGATAATTTCTTTGGATGAAAGATAAACCCTGTCACTGACATCATTGTCTGAAGAAAAAGGATGTTTCAGTATGTTTAGGATAACCGGCTCCCCCATCGAATTATAATATGCATCTACAGCAAATTCCTCTCCATTAATACATTGTTCAATAATAAACGAACTGGTGCTCAATACCTCCTCGGGGTATAACCCCTTGACCTGATTCATTTCTGTAAGGATTGAATCAATTGTGTTGACCCACCCCTCGAAGGTTGAAACCTTATAAACACCCATGCTGAAAAACCCGACACTTGGCTTGATAACAAAGGGTAAGGGCAACTCGTTAAATGAGACATTTTTTAGATCTTCAAAGCAAACCCCTTTAAAAAAGAAATCCGGGAAGATTGATTTTGTCAGTTCACGAAACCTCAATTTGTCTTTAAACAGCCCTATGTTTCCGGGAAGATTGCTAAAAGATAAATGTTTCGATATCCAGCCTATTGCGTTTTCAGATGTAGTATAGATGGCAGGATTGTCTGATTCTCGAACCTTTTCAATAGCCATGGACTCACTGATCATCTTTGTCCCCCTATAAAGGCCCATCTCTTTTGCTATATCTGTATCGACTACAGGGATGGCATTATCCCTGATAGTCGATTTAAAAAAATCCGAGACATATGGTTTATCTACAAAAAACATTATTCTCCCCTCCTTGGTTGATCTTTAAAAACCATTGGGATCTGACCAAGCCAACTTTTTAATATATCACTATCTATAATCAGTAAACAGGCGTTTTTAGATTTCAAAACATACTTTTTGGGTCTCCAAATAGGCAGGAGGTCGAAGCTTTTCTTCTTTCCCCGGCAAGCCGGCATAACTTGACAGCTCTGCGTAATATTGATCACCTCTTTGATCTGGAACTGGAATCCGGGAGACACAATGACCGTAAGAATATCCTTGAAACTATTCAGGATAGTGTGATTTATAAACAATCATATGAAATGGATTCGACGTATTCTGGTAGTAGTGTTCTTTTTGTGCCTGATCGCGGGGCTGTCCCTTTACTGGTTTGTCTACAGGGGACTGCCGTCTGTTGATGAACTCAAGGATATACATCCTACCATGGTGAGCCGGGTGATAGGGGCAAACGGCAGTGCTATTGCATGGTTTCCTCCAAAAGGCCGGATTATCATAGACAAAGACAAGATACCCGAGGAGGTTAAACAGGCCTTTATTGCGGCCGAAGACGCCACATTCTACACCCATGAAGGGCTTGACTGGAGGCGTATATTCTCTGCCTTTATTACGGATATACGTGCCCAATCCTTTGTGCAGGGCGCATCCACCATTACCCAGCAGGTGGTACGTTCCTATCTGCTCACCCGGAAAAAAACCCTTACCAGGAAGATGAAAGAGGCTGTATTGGCCCTGCGCATGGAAAGGAGACTAACCAAGGACCAGATCCTGGGTTTGTACCTGAGCCGGGTTTATCTCGGAAGCGGGGCATATGGTGCAGAGTCGGCAGCCCTTCGCTATTTCGGCCGGTCTCTAAAGGCATTGGACCTATCCGAGATATCGCTGATTGCAGGACTTGCCCCTGCTCCTTCGCGATATTCACCCTTGAACAACTTTCCTGCTGCCAGGAAAAGGCAGTGGTACGTCCTGAGCCGAATGTCACAGGAAGGGTTTATCAGCCAGACCAGGGCCGTTGATGCCTATAATAAGCCACTTCAAATCACAGGAAGGCCCATTGCCATGTTTACCCAATATCCCTATGTAACGGAGTACATACGATCATTGGTGATCAAAAAATATGGAGATGGTATCCTTTCAAAGGGTATCGGTATACAGACAACGGTTGATCCAAGATTGCAGGGATTTGCAGAAATGGCCGTAAGGAAGGGCGCCATAGAGCTTGAATGGCGCCAGGGAAGATACCGTGGCTTGTCCAAGATGAGTGATACCCAAAAAAAGAGGTGTCTTGCCTTGCAGAAAAATCAAATCGCATGGCAGGGCCTTAGGCCGTATTACCTGTATTGGGCGCAGGTGACTGGTGTGGATCCCCTCCAGGTGGATATGTCCGGGGATAAAATATCCCTGGGAGCCGAAAGCTACGCATGGATTGCACCAAAGGGAGCATGGAAGCCCGAGGGGACGCTCAGGTCCGGGGATATGATAAGGCTGTGTTATAATGGAAAGGGGTTTGTTATATCCCAGCAGCCACAGGTGCAGGCCTCCCTGATGGCCCTGGATGTCAAGACAGGCGGAATCCTTGCCATGGTCGGAGGGATCTCTTTTTCCAAAAGCCAGTTCAATCGGGCCGTCAAGGCACAAAGGCAGAGCGGTTCCGCGATCAAACCCTTTATCTATGCGGCAGCCATAGACAAGGGGCTGACACCTGCGGATATTATCTTTGATGTACCCCTTACCTACAAAGACGAAAAGGCTGAGGGTGAAGATGAAGGCGAGGATGAAACACAGGCCATTGAGGCATGGAGACCAAAAAACTACAAGGACCGGTTTTACGGACCCACCAGCCTGAGAACAGGGCTGGTGCTTTCCCGTAATGTGGTTACCATCAAGATCCTTGAGGATATCGGAATTGGCTATGCCATTGAATACCTCAACCGCTTTGATCTTGGAAAAAAAATGCCCCATGATCTTTCGATTGCCCTTGGTACAGGGTCTGTGAACCTGTTGCATCTCTCCGGGGCCTATGCGGTCTTTGCAAACCATGGAAAGGCCGTTAACTCTCACATAATCGAATATATCACCCGTAAGGATGTAGGACCCATTTTTTCGGCAAGGGACGAATCCATCAGGAAACAGGTGTTTGAGCCGGACAGAAAGATTATCTCTGAGCAGACCGCATACATCCTTACCAGTCTGCTTGATTCTGTTGTCCAGGATGGCACGGGATGGAGAGCAAAGGCCATTAAACGGCCGGTCGCAGGCAAGACCGGCACCAGTGATGACAACCGGGATGCGTGGTTTATAGGATATACACCGGATATACTCTGCGGGGTATGGGTGGGATATGATGACATGATGCCCCTGGGAGAAAACGAGACAGGCAGCCGTGCTGCATGCCCGATATTTACAGGTTTTATGGAACATGCGCTTAAGGATTACCCGGTAAATGATTTTGCCGTGCCTGAGGGTGTTGTTTTTGCCAGGGTGGACACGCATACCGGAAGGCTCGCCTCACCCGGGTCAAAGGACGTGAGGTTTGAATGTTTCAAAGAGGGCAATCTGCCCCCTTCTCCGGCTTCCTCCTTTGACCGTCATCTGCTCAAGGAGGTCTATTGATGAAAAAAACAATATCCCTGACCATGGTATTCCTTGCCTGCTGGCTTAATATATCAGCAAAGGATATAAGCCTTGTAAAACATGCCTCTCGCCCGGAGACAGAAACAGCGCAGAGATATACGGTTAAAGGGGGAGACACCCTGTGGAAGATCTTTATGAATGTCTATGGGGCAAACCCCCGGGATATGTCCGGGCTTTACAACAGGTTCAGGGTCTTGAACCCCGAGATAAAGGACCTTGATCATATCAATAAAGGCCAGCGAATCCTTGTCCCCGGACTATCTTCCACCACCAAGGTCGAAAAGATCAAAAAGGTAAACCGGGAGACCTATGTAATCAAAAAGGGAGAGCATCTCGCCAAGGTATTAAGGCAGGTTTATCATATATCGGAGGATAAGATCTTCAATGAATATCTCAATCAAATAAAAACGCTCAATCCACAACTGCATGACTTGGATTATGTGGTCCCCGGCCAGAAGATACGCATTCCCGGCACTGAAAAAAGAATCCTGGACCCTGTAAAACCTGTAAAACCTGCAAAACAGGTAAAACAGGTAAAAATTATAAAACCGGCAAAGCCTGAAAATCCCGCAAAGATCATAAAGCCGGTAGAACCCCGAACCTCGCCGACAAGGGGATCGACAAAAAAGATTGTTCATCCGGAAGGGGTGAAGGATGCCGTGGCGACATCGGCCGGGGACATGGTGATCTCCAGGGTTGTGAGGAATACCCTTTTGCCGGCAATGGAGGATATGGGCGGAACAAACCGCACAAAGGGGACCTATTTCATGCCCGTTACCGGTGGCAGCAGTATATCCATAAACACCGCAGAAATACCAGTGGTAGAGCTCGATACGGGCAAAAAGGTCATTCTGGATATGGATAAACGCATCTCACCCAGGGTAAAGGGATTGATTGAAGGGAGTTTTCCATCCTGCCGCATTATTCAGGGATCCGGCCAGGGACTGGAGGATATCATGGATTCGATCCTCAATGTATCCGGGTACTTCTCTGTTAATAAGGATGCAAATCCTTTGCTCATAGGTAAAAAAGAAAAGGTGATGCTTTCTGGAAAATGGATTGTGTACAAAGATTTTTCCAGACGCAATGTATTTGTGATCAACATCCTTTCAAAAAAAGACACCAGGACCCCTGATACAATAAAGGGTTATGCCTCTGCCTTTGGTGTAGACCTTGTTGAAATAGGTGGAAAACAAGAGACGTCCAAAGAACTTAAAAAAGATTATATCCGCATCCTTGATCATTCCTATGTCAAACTTTTTGATAATCTTGGATTATCCTGTGACAAAGATACTGAAATTGACCTGGTCACAGATGGAGCGGTTAATATTGCATACAAGGCCCCATTGCTGAAGAATCGATTGATCCTGACCCCTGAAATGCCGGACAAGGCCATGATCGCCTTTCTTGAAGACAAGGGATATAGGATTATGGACACACAAAAAAGTGATGTGGAAGAGGTGTTAAAGGCGCTCGGGATTAAATTCAGTGGGCCTCCTTTCAAAGTCCAGATATCAGACGATCGTGTGGAGATGGATATACCTGGAATCCGCTCTGGCAATGCCGTTATACTGAAGAAGGGCCTGGATCCAAAGATCATGCAATATCTTGCATCAACCGGGCTGGATGTGTTGATATGGTAACAGACATCATCGGGACCGGTTCCCCCTGTATGGACAATGGGCGTATAGTGCTGCGGGCATGGGAACACATCTTTCCCCTTGCAGCGTGCCGTATTCCATCCCTGGTTGTGAGCGTCAGCTCA
>JAYEKR010000039.1:0-5871 GCA_034661115.1 Thermodesulfobacteriota bacterium
GGGAAAGGTGCGGGGGTAACGGGAAAGGTGCGGGGATGACGGGAAAGGTGCGGGGATGACGGGAAAGGTGCGGGGATGACGGGAAAGGTGCGGGGGTGACGCGAAAGGTGCGGGGATGACGGTTTATTACCAGCACTCATTGAGAACCTGCCAATCCACTTCTTTAAACAACCATATTTGTCGCATTTTTACCGAGGGTCAATACCTTTTTCCATACCCTTGAACATGAGGTCAATCAGCTGGTCAACCATATTATTGAGTGAAAGGGGATTGTGCAGACGTGTCAGCTTGATACCATTGACATAGCTTATAATGGCCGAGGCCGCGATATCCGGGTCAACCCCCTTCCTGATTTCGCCGTTGTCGATGGCCGCCTTGATCAAAGCCCTGGTCTGAACGTAAATCTGGCCAAAAAGCTGCTTCTGCTTGTCCAGCACCCCTGCCAGCTCCTGCTGCACCTGGGGAGAACCCAGAAGGGCCTCTTCAATGGTGCGGTAGTCCTGGTGATCAGAAAAAAAATTGAGCAGTTTGAAGATTCCATCCTTCAGTTGTATCAGCGGGGTCTTGCTCGAGGTGATCTCTGTCTTTATCTTTTCCTCAATCGTGCGGTAATAGTCCTTGAGCAAGGCCTCGTACAATTTGCGTTTATTCTCGAAATGCCAGTAGATAGCACCCCTGGTAAGACCGGCCTGTCTGGCGATGTCGTTCAATGTCGTAGCTGCATAGCCCTTGAGGCCAAAGACTTTCAATGCCGCATTCAAAATTTGCCTGCGGGTCCTGAGGGCATCCGCCCTGGTCTTTTTCATAAACTACTCCTTGAAAAAATAAATATTGACAGCATATATACACGAATGTATAGCATAATGCAAACATACATTCGTGTATGTTTGCATTATGCTATAGAGGTTGTAGTCTGTGCTTTTTTACGATTTTTCCCCGGGCCGATGCCCTCCATAGATATAGATGAAAAGGGAGACCACTTTGTCACTGGCATATAAAATATCAAGGGAACTATCCCGGGCCACGCCCGGAAAGCTGGCCCTGCATGTCCTGAATACATTCTTTTCTTTTGCCTCTTTTTCCATTCTTGGCTGGGGCATGGAGGTCTCTTACCGCTCCCTGCGAGACAGAAGGTTTATCAACCCGGGCCTCTTGAAGGGTCCATATCTCATGCTTTATGGTTCCGGTTCACTGCTGCTTATGACATTCATCCCTATATTGAAAAAACGATCCCTGGCAGACAAAATCTTTGTTTATTCCATTGTCACGACCGGGTTTGAACTGATCTCCGGGCGCATGGCCAAATCTTTTTTTAATACCCGTCTTTGGGATTACTCGGATCAACCCTTTAATTATAAGGGGTTGATCTGTGCTAAATTTTCAGGATACTGGATATTACTGGCCTTTGCCTTTGAATATCTTATGTTCCCTCCATACCATGGTATACGCAACCGGCTTTCACCCGTTTTCAAGGGGGTCTTTACCGGAATGACTGTCTTATTGATGCTGGTGGATTTCATGGTCGTTTTCATCCGGCAATGCTTTGGTATGACATCAGAAGAAAAATCCATGATGGAGACAGAATTTATGACAGCGGCCAAACCGCTGCTGGAACACCCCATGGTGTCAAGGCTTTCGTCCTGCGAGCATCACAGGGGAAAAACGCGTCTGGAACATGTAACCCAGGTGGCATATATCAGTTTTGTCCTGGGTAAATATTTTTCACTGGACAATAAAGCAATCGTTAGAGGCGCATTGCTGCATGATCTTTTTTATTATGACTGGCTAAGGGAAGGCCCCAGGCTTCATGGTTTCAGGCACCATAATATCGCATTGAAAAATGCACAGAAAATAACCCACCTTTCAAAAAAAGAAACAGACATCATCAAGAGGCATATGTGGCCGCTTACAGTCATACCGCCACGTTATATGGAGTCGCTGATCGTCTGCCTGGTGGACACCTTTTGTTCGACTATGGACTATGTCGGAGTTAAAGGACAAAAAGACATTCTTAAGGGTACTGGCTGATATCAATGCCCCGGGGACAAGAGACGACAGTGGATAACCCAAAGATAAGACAAGGATGATAAAGATGAATGATATTTATTTTGCTGGAATCGACATAGGCTCCACAACGGCCAAAGTGGCTATATTTGATAAAGAGAAAAAAATGGTCTTTTCTCGCTATCGCCGTCACCAGGGTAAAATCACCAAAACAACGCAGGCTATCCTGAAAGAGGCCCTTGGTGATCTGGGTGATGTAAACCTTGACCTGTCAATTACAGGGTCTGCCGGAATGGGTATGGCAGAGACCTTTGGCCTGCCCTTTGTGCAGGAGGTGGTTGCCTCGGCCCACTATATAGAGGTGTTTTACCCTGAGATCAGGACATATATTGAGATTGGAGGTGAAGATTCCAAAATCATATTCTTCGATGATCACCTTCGTCCCGATATCAGGATGAACGGCAGCTGTGCCGGGGGGACAGGGGCCTTTATCGACCAGATGGCCGTGCTTCTGGATGTTGATGTATCCAAGCTGAATGCCATGGCCCAAAGGTCGTCAACCATATATCCCATTGCCTCGAGATGCGGCGTTTTTGCCAAGACCGATGTCCAGGCCTTGTTGAGCCGGCATGTATCCAAAGAGGATATCGCTGCTTCCGTGTTTCATGCGGTTGCCCTTCAGATAATCACGACATTGTCACGTGGCCGGGACATGGAACGAAAGGTGCTCCTGGGGGGCGGCCCCCTGACCTTTAACCAGAACCTGCAACAGGCGTTTTCAAATTTGCTCTGTATCGAAGATCCAAATGACCTGGTCATCCCGGATCATCCGGAGATGCTCCCTGCCATGGGTACGGCCATGATACGCAGTGGCGAACCATATCGCTCAAGTATCAGCAGGCTCGTTTCCATGTCCTCTAATCCAGTCAAAAGGACAAAGACAGACAATACACAAGGCCTTGAACCCCTTTTTAAAACCAGGTCTGAATTTGATTTATGGCAAAAAAAACATGCTCAAAGCAGGGTTCCAAGGGTCGACCTGTCAGATGTAAGGGGCAAGGATCTTTTCCTGGGTATTGATTCCGGATCGACAACCACCAAGATCGTCCTTACCGATGAGGAGGGCAAAGTGGTCCTGGGTCATTATGGTGCCAACAATGGTGATCCTATCCATGCCGTAAAAAAGGGGTTGTACGCGTTTAAAGAAAAAATGGATGCGATTGGTTTCAGCCCATGTATCGTGCGCAGCGCTGCCACTGGTTATGGTGAAGACCTTATACGGGCGGCCTTTGGACTGGATGACGGTGTGGTTGAAACCATGGCACATTACCAGGCTGCACTGCGTTTTGAGCCAGAGGTATCCTTTATCATGGATATCGGCGGTCAGGATATGAAGGCGATCTATATCCACGATTACGCGGTATCCGAAATCCAGGTCAATGAGGCCTGTTCATCCGGATGCGGATCATTTATCGAGACCTTTGCCCAGTCACTGGGCTACTCCACCCAGAATTTTGCAAAGATCGCATGTGAGGGACATGAGCCCTTTGACCTTGGGACCCGATGCACTGTCTTTATGAACTCAAAAGTCAAACAGGCCTTTCGTGAGGGCGCAACTATCCCTGACATTTCGGCAGGACTGGCCTATTCGGTAATCAATAATGCCCTGTACAAGGTGCTTAAATTGAGAGACACAGAACTTCTGGGAGACAAAATCCTTGTCCAGGGAGGCACCTTCCGCAATCCTGCTGTACTGCGCGCCCTGGAACTATTGCTGGATAAAGAGGTTATCAGGCCGGATATATCCGAACTGATGGGCGCATATGGCGCTGCTCTGAGCGCCCTTTCAAACCACCATGCCGGGTATGAGAGACCAAACACCCTTTTCACTCTTGAAAACCTGGAGGAGAAGACCAGTTTTTCAAAAAAAGAAATCCGATGCAAGGGTTGCGAAAACCAATGCACGGTCTTAAAACTTGGGTTTGGCAACCAGAACTACTTTTACACAGGGAACCGATGCGAGCGGTATTTCAGCAATGCCCCCGTCTCCGTGCATAAGGGGAAAAACCTGATCGCAGAGCAGACAAAGCTCCTTTTTGACCGGAACATGGAGCCTGAAGGCCGCCCGATCCTGACCTACGGCATCCCAATTTGCCTTAACATGTATGAAAACTTTCCGTTCTGGTGCGCCTTTTTGACCCAATGCGGGTTCAGGGTCGTTCTTTCCTCCCGATCCAATCTTAAACTATATGAAAAGGGAGCACCCACGGTCATGTCCGAAAATATCTGTTTCCCCGCCAAACTGGCCCATGGTCACATCCTGGACCTTGTTGAAAAAAAGGTGGACCGCATATTTTATCCTACCGTGGTTTATGAACAATCAGAAAATAACAATACCATGAACAGCTATAACTGCCCTGTGGTTACCGGATATCCTGATTTATTGAAATCCGCGATTGATCCCGGGGATAAATATGGGGTTCCCCTTGATAATCCGCCCATCAGTTTCAAGGACACAAAACTCTTAAAAAAACAGCTTTATCTTTTTCTCAAACAGTTTGGAATAGACAGGCATACCATTAGCATGGGCGTGGAGAAAGGGCTCGAGGCGCAAATTGCCTACAAGAAAAAAATCAAAGACCAGTCAAGGGCACTCATAGACAGTGCACAAGGTCAATCACGACCATTGATTGTCCTTGCAGGACGGCCATACCATATAGATCCCCTTGTCAATCATGGTATCCCGGACCTCCTGGCCAATATGGGTGCAGATGTCCTCAGCGGCGATGCCGTGCCAGTAAGCATAGACCAAACCGCCCTGAATGACATCAGAGTCTTGTCGCAATGGGAATACACCAACCGGTTATATGCCATAGCCAAATGGGTTTGTCAGACAGACAATAATGTCCAGCTGGTGCACCTGACCTCTTTTGGCTGCGGGCTGGATGCCATTGCCACGGATGAGACCCGGGAGATTATCCAGAACAGCTCAAAGCTATACACCATGATCAAGATGGACGAAATCGCCAACCTGGGTGCGGTCAGGCTCAGGCTTCGTTCCCTGCTGGAGACGATGAAAGAGCGCAAAGACCATCCGCAAACAGCCCCGCTCAACAAAAGACAAACGACCCGAGCCTTTATGGCAAAAGACAGGAACAAAACACTGATTGCACCTTATTTCTCGCCCTTTTATTCACCCCTGATCAAGGCCGGTTTCAGCGCCCTTGGTTATCAAGTGGATATATTGCCGCCCCAGGACAAGGCAACCATTGAATGGGGCCTTAAAAATATCAATAACGATATGTGCTACCCTGCCATCCTTGTTGCAGGCGACATTATCAAGGCCTTCAATTCAGGCCGATATGATCCGGAAAACACGGCTGTCCTTTTGACGCAGACAGGCGGACAATGTCGTGCATCCTCGTATGTGGCCCTTGTCAAAAAGGCGATAACAAAGGCAGGCCTGGAGAATATACCCATGGTTACAGTGTCACCGGAGGAGATCAATTATCAACCGGGGTTTGAGATCGACAAAAAAGGCCTGGCCAAACGCATGGCCCTTGGCGTCATCTTTGCCGATGCCCTGGCCCAGATGTACCTGTCTATCAAGGTCAGAGAAAAAGTGGCAGGCAAAGCGAGAGGACTGCACAACAAATATCTCTCCCAGATGGAGACAGGCGTCGAACAGGCCGATTTCAGCTATCTCCTCAATCTTCTCAGCCGGGCAGTAGAAGAGTTTAACCAAATTGAATGCGACGACAGACCCATTCCACGGATAGGGATCGTGGGCGAGATCTTTGTCAAGTACAACCCTTTTTCCAATGGAAATATTATCGAGTGGTTTTCCAAACAGGGGGTGGAGGTGAT